>NZ_BAAKJE010000281.1:0-82944 GCF_059704565.1 Massilia sp. NBRC 108631 | reverse complement strand
GCCGCCGGCGGCCTGGTGCGCCGCCGTCGCCCTCCGGTCTCCGCCAGCGCCGCTGCGGTTGCCTTGCTTGCCATCGCCGCCGTGTCATTCGGCTTTCCCGCCGCTGCGGCGGAATGCGGCGCCGACGCATTGGGCACGGCCCGCACGCTCATACTCAAGCGCGAGTACGGCGCCTGGGGCGCGAGCCAGCATACCGCGCTGCCGCTGCGCAAGGGAGAGGTGGTCCTGACCTTCGACGACGGTCCGCGCCCGGACACCACGCCGCGCGTGCTCAAAGCGCTTGCCGATCACTGTGTCAAGGCCACGTTCTTCATGGTCGGCAATAACATGGCCGCATTCCCGGACCTTGCGCGCAGCGTTGTCCGCGCCGGCCATTCGGCTGCAATGCACAGCTATGCCCATCCCTATCTTGGCCATCTGGCACCCGCCGATCAACTGGCCGACCTGAAGAAAACCCAGGAAGTCTACCAGGCGACCCTGGGCGCGGCGGCGCCGGCTTATCGCTTTCCCATGCTGGCGGAAACGCCGACCTTGATGGCGGCGCTGCAGGCGCAGCATATCGCGGTCTTCTCGATTGACGTCGGTATCGGCGATTGGGAAGCGGATGTGACGACCGGCGTCCTTGCGGCCCGCCTCGCTGAAAACCTGAAAGCGGCCGGCGGCGGCATCGTGCTGATGCACGATGCCTACGGGCCGCTGGCGGACGCCTTGCCCGTGCTGTTAAAGTTGCTCAAGGACGGCGGGTACCAGGTCGTGCACCTGGAATGGGAAGGGGCCAAAGATCCTGATTAAACCACCCCGCCTCCGCCACCTTGCCGCCCCCATGGCGGCGTTGGCGATTTGCCTGTTGCTGGTCCGGTTAGGCAGCCGGGCAGCCGGTGTGTTGCGCAATGTGCGCCGCTATCTGCTGCAGCAGCGTTTGCAGTTGTTCCACGATGGCCATGGCCATGGCGGGCGCGCGTTCACTGTCCGCCTCGCACGGCGCAAGCTGCTCCAGCTGCTCGCACAAGTCGCCCATGCGGAACGCGCCGACGGTGCGTGCTGCCGCCTTCATGCGGTGGCCCAGTTCGCGCACGGCGTCCAGGTCGCCGTGGGCCAGCGCAGCCTCCATATCGCGCACGCCCTCCTGTGAACTGTGCAGGAATTTGGCGGCGAATTTGCGTACTTTCTCCGCATCGTAGCCAAGCAGCATGGCCAGCACCGACAGGTCTATCACGTCCGGGTTGCCGCCGTGCGCGGCCGTGGCCTCAATGACCTCAGTAGCCGTGGGCGCCGGCGCCGCCGGCTGCGGCTCGGCCGGCGGCACGCGCGGAGGCAGCCAGTTGGCGATGGTTTGATACAGCAGCGCCGGCTGCACCGGCTTCGAAATAAAGTCGTTCATGCCTGCATCGATGCAGCGCACCCGGGCTTCGGTGGTGGCGGTAGCCGTCATTGCCAGCACCGGTATCTGGCCGAATCGCGGCGAGGCGCGGATGCGGCGCGTCGTTTCCAGCCCATCCATGACCGGCATCTGCAAGTCCATCAATACGCAGTCGAAATCGGTCTTGTGCAACAGCTCCAGCGCGGCCGCGCCATTGTTGGCAAGGCAAACGGCAGCGCCCATTTCTTCCAGCATTTCCTGCGCTATCTGCTGATTGAAGACGTTGTCCTCCACCAGCAGGATGCGGGCCGTGCGCAGCGACGCCATCATGGCCGATGCGCGGGAATTGGCCAGCAGTTCGCCGGCAGCGTCGCTGATCTGGCTGATCAGCGTGGACATGGGCCGGGGCGATATGCCGAGTTGGGCCGTGAACCAGAATGTACTGCCGACGCCGGGCTGGCTGTCGACTCCGACGCGGCCGCCCATCAGTTCTGCCAGTTCCTTGCAGATCGCCAGGCCCAGGCCGGTGCCGCCATATTCGCGCGTGGTCGACGTGTCGGCCTGCTGGAACGAGACGAACAATTTGGCCATCTCCGCTTCGGACAGGCCGATGCCCTGGTCGCTCACTTCAAAGCGCACCAGGCAGCCGTCGGCGCCGCTGGCCACCATGCGCGCGCGGAAGGCGATCCTGCCTTGCTCGCTGAACTTGATGGCGTTGTTGGCGTAGTTGATGAGCACCTGCTTCAGCCGCAGCGGATCGCCCACCAGCACCGGCGGCAGCGCGGGATCCAGGTCGAACACCAGTTCCAGGCCGCGCGAGGCCGCCTTTGGCGCTACCACCGCCGTCAGCGTTTGCACCACCTGGTCGAGCGAAAAGTCGACATGCTGCAGGTCCATCTTGCCGGCCTCGATCTTGGAAATGTCAAGAATGTCGTCGATGATGCCCAGCACGTGCTCGCCGGCGAAGCGGATCTTTTCCAGATAGTCGCGCTGGCGCGGGTCCAGCTCGGTCTTCAGCGCCAGGTAGGCCATGCCGATGACGCAATTCAGTGGCGTGCGGATTTCATGGCTCATATTGGACAGGAACTGGCCCTTGGCCATGCTGGCCGCCTCGGCCAGTCGCTTGGCCTGCAGCAGTTCCTCGTTCTTGGCCTCAAGCTGCTGTTCGTAGTGCCGCTCGGATGTCACATCGTGATAAATGGTGACGAAACCACTGACCGCCCCGTCCGCGCCGTAGATGGGGCGGCCGACGATGTTCAGCACCACGCCGTCCACGCTGATGCGGGTGAAATTGTGAGGCTCGAACTTCAGGCACAGCGCCTCCCTGGCTGCCACCAGCCCGTCGATGTCGCCTGGCCCATAGTCGCCGCGCGCGGCGAGGGCGCGGAATACATCGCCCATGGTGACGCCGGCGTGCATCACGTCGGCCGGCAGGCGCTGCAACTGGCAAAAGGCGGGATTCCAGAACCGGATGGTCAGGTCGCGATCGACTATGGTCACCCCAACCGGCATGTATTCCAGTGCGGCGGCCAGCCTGGGGAAATTCAGCCTGATGAATTCTTCGCTTTGAATAGTGTGGACAGTGGAATCCATAAGCCGGTCATCCCGCATGGCGAAACTGGAACGTGTTTCTGGGCCACGCTCGCTGGCTGGCACATCAGGCAGAACTCTAACTGATATGACGGTCGCTGTCAGGAGCTGCGATGGTTCCTATCATCCAGCCATGCGGCGCCAGCGTGGCGTGTTGAGCCTGCCAGCCCGACGCGTACAGCGGCTGTGCGCGCGCCAGTGCGGCATCGAGCGCCAATTCCGACGGCGACAGGTTGGCCAGCACCACCATGTGCCCGTCCCTGGCACTGCGGGTAAAACCGATGGCGCCCGCCGGCAATCCATCCAGAAACGACGTGGCGCCGGTGCGCAGCGCGGCATGGCGGCGGCGCAAGCCGATCAGGGCCTGGTAGTGCGCAAACAGCCCGCTGTCGAAGGTGTTCCAGTCAAGCCGGTAGGGATCGAACAGCACCGGCCAGCCAGTCCAGCTCGGCTCGTCGAATTCCTGCCCCATCAGGATGTGCGGCACGCCGTCCATGGCCAGCAGCACGGCGGCCGCCGGACGATGGGCGGCGCGGCCCAGGAAGGCGGATGCGCGTCCCTGTTCCTTGTCTTCCAGCCAGCGCATGCGCAAGGCGCCGTGCGGGAAACTGTAGGTGGACTCGTTCCAATAGCGGGCGAATGCGGCGCCATCCGCCTCGCCATGGGCGCAGCGGCGCAGCATCTCGCGCGTGCCGCCTTCGTAGGTCAGGTCGCAGGCGGCCAGGTGGTGAAATTCGTCGTAGGACTGGGAGATCAGGGCGATGTCGGAGCGTACGGCTGCCAGCGCCGCGCGGACCTCGTCGAGGAAATCCAGCGGCGTGATGTCGGAATCGTCGAAGCGCAGGCCGTCGAAGCCGAAGCGCTCGAGCCAGCCGCACATGCTGCCGATCAGGTAGGAGCGCAGTGTGCGGTCGGTGAAGTCGAAGCCGGCGAAGTACTCTCGGTTGGGAACGGCGTAATAGATGCTGCCGTCGGCACGCCGCGTGTACCAGTGCGGATGCGAGCGCGTGAACGGATGGTCCACGCTGCTGCGGTTGAGCGTCCAGTCCATGATCACACGCATGCCGCGCGCGTGCGCCGCGTCCACCAGCGCGCGCAGGGCCTCGGCATCGCCCAGGGTTGGATCGATGGCGTCGAAATCACGCACCGCGTAAGGGTCGCCCGACGCGCCCCGGCGGGCTTCGATGCCGATGGGGTGGAGCGGCATGATCCACAGCACGTTTGCGCCCAGCTCGCTCAAGTAGGGCAGCCTGGCGCGCACGCCGTCGAAGTTGCCGCCGAAGGCAGGCACGGAGAGCTGGTAGATCACGCCGTCGCGCAGCCAGTCCGGGCTGGCCAGCGCTGCGCGCGCGTGCAGCGGGCCCGGCGCGGCGGCGCTCAGGCCGGCCTGGCGCATCAGCACCACGCCGGATTCATCGACCGTCAGGCAGGAGTTGTGCTGGCCGTCTTCCGAGATCCAGGGATTGGCGGGGTCGGCGATCCAGTCGGTGCCGTTGACGACCAGCTTGTAAAGGTGCCGCCCGGCCGGAATCGGCAGCGTGGCCTGCCAGCGCGTGGCGGAAACGCGCTCCAGCAAGCAGGCGTCGCCTGCCCAGCTGTTGAACGTGCCTGCCAGCGCAACGCTGCGGGTGTCGGGCGCGGCGTCGAAGACGAAGCGCACGCCACCGGGCGCGGCGTGCGGCAAGCGGGCCGGGGTAGGGCGGAATTGCAAATCCATGGCGTTCGATCCTGTGTAGTTTTACTACTATTTAGCAGTAAACTACGCGATAGCGGCAGGAATTGCAATATTGACTAGGTAATTCTATTACAAGATGAGGCGGTCCCGCTTTAGCGGACGTCCAGCAGCTCCACGTCGAAGATCAAGGTGGCATTGGGCGGGATGGGGCCTGCGCCGCCGTCGCCGTAGCCCATGGCGGCCGGCACGATCAGTGTGCGCTTGCCGCCCACCTTCATGCCTTGCACGCCTTCGTCCCAGCCCTTGATGACCTGGCCGCCGCCCAGCTGGAAGTCGAACGGACCGCGACCGGCCGAGGAATCGAACTGTTTGCCGTGCAGCTGGGGCGCGGCTGGATCGTACAGCCAGCCGGTGTAGTTGACCACGGCGGTGCTGCCGGCCACGGCTTCCTTGCCGGTGCCGGCAACGCTGTCGATCTTCTGGAAGGCTACCGCAGGTACGGCGGCCGCCGGCGGGGCCTTGGCGCGGTCGCAGGCGGCCAGCGTCAAAGTCAGGGTCAGCGCGATGGCGCAGGAGGAGAACAGATGTTTCATGGTGTGCTTTCGGATGGTGAATGCTGGAAATCGCAGCAGCATACACCAGGCACAGGTCACGTGCCGAGCGCTTGCGCGGTTTCGGGTGTGCCGTTGCGCTCCACGTGCACGATCGAAATGTCGAAGTGGTAGGACATGGCCGACACCGCGCCCATCGCATCGCCGGAGCAGATCCGCTCCACCACGGCGTCGTGCGCGTCGATCACGCGCACCAGTTCGCTCTCGCTGCGGCTGTCGTCGAAGTGGATGCGCGAAGACGCCTCCACCGGCGTGCGCAGGGCCGCCAGCAGGATGCTGTTCAGCGGGTTGCCGCTGGCTTCGGCGATGATGGTGTGGATCGCGGTGTCGCAGGCCACGCGGCGCACGTGGTCGGAACCGGCTGCCCGCATTTGCTTCACCAGGTCGCGCAGCGCCTGGCGCTGGGCCGGCGTGGCGTAGCGCGCCGCCAGCTGTGCGGTCTGCAGTTCGATGGCGCGCCGGGTCTCGATGACGTGCGCCACGCTGACCTGCGCCGTGGTGAGCGCGTAGTCGAACACCTGCGCCAGCACTTGCGGGTCGATGGCTTTCAGGCGCGGCCGCCGTCCGCCCTCGATTTCCAGGATGCCGAGTGCCGCCAGGGTGCGGTAGGCTTCGCGCACGCTGCCACGGCTGACCTTCAGGTCCAGCCCGATTTGCACTTCGCTCGGCACGGTGTCGCCCGGCCGCAGCTGGTCGCGGTTGATCAGTGCCAGCAGGTGGCGGGCCACCTGGGAGGACAGGGTGGGGCGTTCAAGCGCTGAGATGGGCGCAATCGTGGGGGCAATCGAGTTCATCGCATTAGCCTAACGTGTCGCGCCAGACCTGTCAAACAGGTTGCGCGTGCCGGCCCGGATACACGCGCGCGATGCGCCGTGCCAGCAGCCAGAAGAACATTCCTGTGAGCAAATTGACCAGCACGATGGCCGTCATGGCGCTGCGCAGGCCGTCCACCCCATTGTCCTTGGTCTGCAGCGCATCGCTCAGCAGGCCGACCAGCACCGGCCCCATGCCGTGGCCGATCACCACGCCGGCCACGCCGATGATGGCGACCGCCGTGGCGCGCGCCTGCGGCGCCACCAGGTCCTGCACGGTGCCGAATACCGGCCCGGCCAGTGTGCCGGCTACCAGGAAAGCCAGGAACAGCAAGCCCAGTGCGACCATCGGGTTGGGGACATGGAAGCTGGCGATCAGCGGCACCAGCACGGCCCAGCTCACCAGCGCCGAATAGCGGGCTGCGGCGGAGCGCGACTTCCTGGCCAGGCGTACGCTGACCTGGCCGCCCACCAGCGCGCCGATGCCGCTGGCCAGGCCGATGCACAGCCCCAGTCCCAGTCCGATTGTCATCGGCTTCATCTGGAAGGCGCGTTCAAAATAGCTGGGCAGCCAGGCGCCGACCGCGCCGGCCAGGCCGACGAAGGAGAACGCCAGCATCAGCATGAAGAAGCAGCGCAGGTCGCCCAGCTGGCCCCAGATGCCCGCGCCCAGCGTGGCGGGGGGCGGCTGGTCCACGCGCAGCGGTTCGCGCACGGTGAAGTGGAAGATCAGCGCCATGACCGCGCCGGCGATGCCCAGCCAGATGAAGCCCAGGCGCCAGCCCACCGTCTGGACCAGGATGCCGCCGCCCAGCATCCCGCCCAGCATGCCGAGGTAGACGCCGCTGAAATGGGTGGCGTAGGCGCGTCCGCGCAGTTCGCGCGGGTAGTAGTCGCCCAGCATCGAATGGCTGGCCGGCACGCAGCCCGCCTCGCCCACGCCGACGCCGATGCGCGCCGCCAGCAGCAGCGCGAAGCTGGTCGCCATGCCCGACAGGCCTGTCATCAAGGTCCAAGCGATGAAGCTCAGCGTGATGATCCACTTGCGGTTGCCGCGGTCTGCCATGCGCGCCAGCGGGATCGATACCAGGCCGCCGAGCAGGGAGAACGCCAGGCCGTTGAGCAGGCCAAGTTCGGTATCGGTGAGCAGGAATTCCTTCTTGATCGGCTCCATGAACATCGAGATGACGACTTTGTCGACCGAGCACATGAAGCCCACCACGGCCAGCGCCACCAGCACGTAGGTGCGGTAGGCATTGCTCATGGCGCCGGGGCCGGCCAGTGTGTCCGCAGCCGGTGCGGTGGCAAGCTGCGCGCCGGCCAGTCCGTGCGGATCGCTTGGTGCGATGGCAGTTTTCATGCTGCTACCTCCTGGTTCATGAAGAGACGTAAATCGTCTGCCCACAGCGCCGCGTCGGCGCCGGAGGCGAAATGGCCTTTTTCGCTGTCGAGTTCCCGGTAGGCCCAGCCGGCCGCGCCGGGCAGGGCCAATACCTCGCCGGCCAGCGTTGGCGAGAACACCGGGTCGGTGCGCGACAGCACGTACAGCACGGGCGCCTTGATCCGGCCCAGGTGCGCGCGCAGGTCGAACGCTTCGGCGGCCTGCATCAGCACCACCAGCGACATGGGATTGAATTCCCCGGCCCACTCATGCGCCAGGCGCTGGATCTCGGCCGCGCGCTGTGCCGGGTCGGGAATGCGCGGCGCCAGTTCGGCGTCCACGCCGTAGGTGGTCAGTGTATTGACGCGCATGGCGGCCAGGTGCGGCACCATGGCGTTGGCATCGCCTTTGCACCATGCCTGCCATCCGTCGGCGGCCTCCAGCCCGGCCCGGATCGCCGCAGCGGCGCCGGGCGGCATGGGATGGAAGGGCGCGCCGACTGCGGCCACCACCCGCTCCACCATCGCTGGGTAGCTGAGCGCCCAATGGAAGGCCTGGTAGGACCCGAACGACGGTCCGGCCACCGCTGCCAGGCGGCGCACGCCCAGCGCATCGAGCAGCGCCTTCTGCGAATTGACGATGTCCTCCACCGTGATGGCGGGGAATTCGGCGCCGCATCCGGGGCCGGTGCTGCCGTAGCACGAGCCGAGCATGTTCGGGCAGACCACGAAGTACTTGTCGGTGTCGATGGGGCGCCCGGGACCAACCAGGACGCTCCAGGAACCTTCGGCCACGTTCGCGCCTTCCTCCAGCATGGCCGTGCCGGTGGTATAGCCGTGCAGCACCAGCACGCAGTTGGTGCCGGCGGCGTTCAGTGTGCCCATCGAACGATAGGCCACCACCAGCTGCGGCAGCACGGTCCCGCTGGCGAGCATGAACTCGCCGAGCGCTTTGGAGTGGACGGTGGCCATGGTCAGAAGCGGTAGCTGATGTCGGCGCCGAAGGTGCGCGGCGCGATCACGCCTGCGCCGAACGGGCTGCCTTGCGGCTGCAGCGAGAGGGACTTGAGGAAGGTGACGCCGCGTTTGTCGCCCAGGTTCTTGCCGTACAGGGACAGGCGCCAGTTGCCGTTCTCGATGCCGCCGCTGATGTTGATGGTGCTGTAGGAGGGCACGTCTTGCGCGGCACGCTGGCTGAAGTCGGAGCGGCGGTCGCCGGTGTAGTTGATGCTTGCGCCGGCCGACGCCTTGAAGCCGCCGCCGACGTTCCAGCGGTAATTGGCGCCCAGCGAGCCGCTGACCTTGGGCACGAAAGGCAGGCGGTCGCCGTCCAGGCCACCGGCCGCGGGCGCCGCTTCACTCAGCTTGGCGTCGGTGTAGCCGATCGATGCGCGCAGCGACAGGCCCGGGACCGGGAACAGCATGAGCGACGCTTCCGCGCCCCTGCTGGTGGCGGCGCCGCCGTTGACGTAGAAGTTGAAGCCATTGGCGCTGGTCTGGATCTGGATGTCTTTCCAGTCGGTGCTGAACAGGGCCGCTTCCAGCGACACTTTTCCTTCGGCCATGACGGCCTTGTAGCCCACTTCATAACTGGTCAGGGTGTCCGGCTGGAAGGTTTGCGGGGCGTTGCCGGCTCCGGTGGGCGGCACGGCGTTCGGGCCGCCGGGACGGAAGCCGTTGGCGACGCGCGCATACAGCGCGGCGTCCGAGGACGGCTTGTAACGCGCTGTGAACAGGTAGGTCGATTTGTTCTCGCTGGAGCCGGAATTGATCACCACCGGCGCGGGACCGACCAGCAGGCCGCTGTAGTCCTGCGCGTAGACCTGGTCATCCTTGCCGTGGCGGACGCCGGCCAGCACGTCGAACTTGTCGCTGACGGCGTAGGTGGCGTTGGCAAACACCGACCATTCCTTGTAGCTGCTGTCGATCGAGGCCTTGACGATGCTGGGCAGAGGATAGGTGGTGCCGGTGGTGGTCGAGAACGGGCGGAAGCCGGGGATGCGGTTGGTGTTGTCTTCCTTGGTGTAGTAGACACCAGCCTCGTAGGTCAGCTTGTCGCCCAGCGCGCTTGCGCCGGCGCGGATTTCCTGCGACACCCGGCGCGTGGTGGTGGCCTGTGCGTAGGAGACGCCGAGGTCCGGAATCTTGAACGCCGCGCCCAGTGCCACGCCATAGCCATAGGTGCCGTCGGCGCCTTGCGAGGCGTCGAAATCCTGCACCGTGGTGGAGGACACCAGCGTCAGGCCGCCGATGCTGCCGTTCAGGGTCAGGTTGGCAACGTCCAGCTTGGCGGTGGAGACTTCGGGCGCGTAGCGGGTCTGCGTCAGGTCGCCGCGCAGAGGCTTGAGCGTGGCCGGATCGACATCGACGATGCCGTTGGCGTCGCCTTGCACCTTTTGCGTCAGGGCGAAGGCCGACAGCTTCCAGTCGCTGTTGATCAGCCAGTTGAAGGCCACGCGCCCGCCGCGCACCTTGGTCTCGTTGACGTCCTTGGCGCTGCCTTGCGTGTTGTCGATGTAGCCGGCGTCGGTGCGTTCAAAGGCGGACAGGCGCAGCGCCATGGTGTTGTCGGCGAAGGGTACGTTCAGGAACAAACGGCCGCTCTTGCCATTGCCGCCGTTCTTGACCGCGTTGCCGCCCAGGGTCACGCTGCCGCGCAACGCGCGGTAGTCCGGCGCGGCGGTCACGTAGCGCACCATGCCGCCCATGGCGCCGGCGCCGTACAGCGTGCCTTGCGGCCCCTTCAGCACTTCCACGCGCTGCAGGTCGGCCGGATCGATGTCCGGCGTGACCGAACTGCCGGCCGCATACGCGTTGACCGAGCCGATGGGCGCTTCGTCGATATAGAAGGCGGTGCTCGACGCCGACTGCGCCACACCGGTGGTGATGCCGCGCAGCGTGACCTGGCTGAAGCCCTGGCGGAAGGAGGACAGGGACAGGCCGGGAATCTGCGCCACGTAGTCTTCGAGCTTGGTCTTGCCGTCGCGCGTGAGCTGCTCGGCGACCACCGCCGTGACCGAGGCCGGCACGTCGATCGCGGCCTGCTCGCGTTTTTGCGCGGTGATCACCACCTTGTCGACGGTCTGGTTGGCTTCGGCTTGTTGCGCCATGGCGGGAATGGATTGCATGGCGCACAGCAGGGCCGCTGCGGCGGCGGTTGCGGTACGGGGCAGGCGTGGGGCTGATTGCATGGTTGTCTCCTGATTTTTATAGTGGTGTTGCGACTTGCCGGGGCAGCTTATGCGCCGAATATCTTCCCTGGATTGAGGATCATGTTGGGATCCCACGCCTGCTTGATCGTGCGCATGAGGCCAACCACATCCGCACCATATTCCATCAGCAGCTTGTCCTTCTTGCCCATGCCGATGCCATGCTCGCCGGTGCAGGTGCCGCCCATTTCCAGCGCGCGTTCGACCATGGCGCTGTAGACCCGGTCCACTGCCGCGTGCTCGGCCGCGTTGTCCGGCATCGGCATGAACAGCACATGGAAGTTGCCGTCGCCGACATGGCCGAGGATGGGGGCGACCAGTCCTTCGCGGTCGATCATGGCGCGCGCCATGCCCACGCATTCGGCCAGCGCCGACATCGGCACGCAGATATCGGCCACGATGCTCACGCAGCCGGGGCGCAGCGCCAGCGCGGCGAAGTAGGCCAGGTGGCGCGCGTGCCACAGGCGGGAACGGTCTTCCGGGCGCGTGGCCCACTGGAAGTCGACGCCGCCATGGCTGGCCGCCACTTCCTGTGCCAGTTCGGCTTGTTCCTTGACCGCCAGCGGCGTGCCATGGAATTCCAGGAACAGGGTTGGCATCTCGGCCAGGCCCAGGTGCGAGTGCGCGTTGCAGGCGCGGATCTGGTGTTCGTCCAGGAATTCGATGCGGGCGAACGGCACGCCGCACATCGACATTTCCGCCACCGCCTCCACCGCTGCGGCCAGCGTGGGGAAGGCGCAGGTGGCGGCGGCCACGTCGGCCGGCAGCGCGTGCAGTCGCAGCGTGACTTCGGTGATGATGCCGAGCGTGCCTTCGGAGCCGGTCAGCAGGTGCACCAGGTCGTAGCCGGCCGACGATTTGCGGGCGCGGGTGCCGACGCGCACCAGGCGGCCATCGGCCAGCGCCACTTCCAGGCACATCACGTTGTGCGCCATGGAACCGTAGCGCAGGGTGGTGGTGCCGGAGGCGCGGGTGGAGACCATGCCGCCTATGGTGGCGTTGGCGCCCGGGTCAACCGGGAAGAACAGGCCGCTGCCTTTCAGGTGGGCGTTCAGGTCTTCGCGGGTGATCCCCGGCTGGACCACGCAGTCGCCGTCTTCCAGGTGCACCGCCAGCACGGCGTTCATGCGCGACAGGTCGATGCACACGCCGCCGAACGGCGCGCTGACATGTCCTTCGAGCGAACTGCCGGCGCCAAATGGAATGATGGGTACTTGCTGGGCATTGCACAGGGCCAGGATGGCGCACACTTCGGCCTTGTCCTGGGGCCAGACCACGACGTCCGGCGCCAGGCTGGTCGACAGGCCCTCGCCGCGAGCATGCTGCTCGCGCACGGCCCGAACCACGCTGACGCGGTCGCCGTAGCGCTGCTGCAGCGCGCCGATGACCTGCTCGACGGCGCCGTAGGCAACTGGAGGCAGTTCTTGTTTCATGGTGTCCCCGTGTTTGGATGGTTGATCTTGGATGGTTTGATCCGAGAATACGCCCACAAAATAAACCTGTCAAACAGGTTGTACATGTTCGATAGGTTGCGTGTCTAAGCTGCCACAGGCTTGCTAACGCGTCAAATTTGCCTCATCCTGTCGGACATGTTGAGACTGGGGAGATAAAAAATGCAGATGACTGTGATCCTGATTCACGGCGCCACCCTGAACGGTGCGTCCTGGGCGCCCGTGCGGCGCCACTTGGAGGGAGCGGGCCTGCGGGTGCTGACGCCGGATCTACCCGGCCACGGCAAGCGCCGGAGCGAGCGCTACACCTTGCCCGAGGCGGTGCGCACCATCGCCGAACTGGCCGCGACGCTGGACGGCGGGCCGCTGATCCTGGCCGGCGACTCCCTGGGAGGTTATACCGCGCAGGCGGCGGCCGCCCATCTGCCGCGCGAGCAGTTGAAAGGTCTGGTGCTGGGCGGGAGCAGCCATGAATTCAGGGGCTGGCCCACCATTCCCTACCGCGCCAAGGCATTGATGTTCCGCGCCACCTTTGCGTTGAAGGACGAGCGCAAGGTGATCGAGGAAAAGGTTCCCGGCCTGCTGCGGGAGTACGGGCTGGAAGAGAGGGATGTCGCCGCCACCATGGCGGGCGGTTTCAGCCTGTCGGTCTTTCCGCAGGCGGTGGCGGCGCTGTGCGGCGTCGATTTCCGCGCCAAGCTGGCAGCGATTCCGCAGCCGGTGATGTTCATCAACGGCGACCTCGATACCAAGCATGTGCGCGGCGAAGCCGCTTACGTCGCCGCCGCGCGGGATGCGACAGTGCACCGCTTCGCCGGCTGCGACCACGGCGTGAGCCTGCGGCGCAGCGGCGAGTACGCGGAATTGGTCAGGCAGTTCGCGCAGCGCGTGGCCGCTTGATTTCCACGGTTGTTTCCACCATCGCCCCCGCATTCGCGGGGGCGGCGGCCAGCGCCGCCAACTGGCGCTGATATTGCTCCATGGCCTGGTGTTTCACGGGGCCGAAGCCGCGTATCTCCTGCGGCAGGCGCGCCAGTTCGGTGGCATGCGCCAGGTTGCCCCGCGTCAGGTTCGCTGCCGCAGCGCGCACCTGCTCTTCGAACTTCTCGGCCAGCGCGCGCTCCATGCGACGCTCTTCGGTATAGCCGAAGGGGTCGAAGCGCGTGCCGCGCAAGCCCTTCAACCCGCCCAACATGCGCAGCAGCGGGAATACCCATGGACCGAATTTGCGTTTCTGCGGCCTGCCGGTGGCGGGATCGATGCGTGACAACAGCGGCGGCGCCAGCCAGACCGACATTTTTCCGGTGCCCGAGAACTGGGCTGACAGGCTGGCTTTGAACTCGTCGCTGCCGTACAGGCGGGCGACTTCGTATTCATCCTTGTAGGCCATCAGGCGATAGGCGCTGAGGGCGGTGTGGCGGGTGAATTCACCGGCCGCGCCGGCAAGCGCCTGTTCGGCGTCGCGGGCCACCTGCACCAGTGCGCGGTAGCGGCTGGCGTAGGCTTCGTCCTGGTAGGCCGCCAGGTCCTGCGCCCGGGCGGCAATCAGTTCGTCGATCGTCATGGAGGCCGCCGTGTTTGCGGTCGCTGGTGCGGCGGTGCCCTGCAGGCGCGCCAGCAGGTCCGGGTGCTGGGCGGCGATGCGGCCCCAGGTAAAGGCGCGCCGGTTCAGCGCCACGGCGGCGCCGTTCAGTTCAATGGTGCGGTCGAGCGCGTCGAACGACAGCGGCACCAGCCCTTTTTGCCAGGCGTAGCCCAGCATCAGCGTGTGCGCGGTGACAGTGTCGCCGAACAGCGTCTGCGCCAGCGCGCTGGCGTCCAGTTCATGGAAACGGCCGGGCGCGCAACGCTGGCGCACGCGCTGCGCCATCAGGCTGGTGGGCTGGGTGGCGTCGCGCTGGCTTACCACGGCCGATGTCGGCGTTTCGCCGGTGTTCAGCACTGCGGCGCTGCGCGCCGGCGACAGGCGGCCGGCATTGTCGGCCGCTGCCGCCACCACCATGTCCGCGCCCAGCAGCAGGTCGGCGGCGCCGGGGCCGATGCGCACCGCGCTGATCATGCCGGGCGAGGGCGCGATGCGCACCTGGCTGACCACGGCGCCGTTCTTCTGCGCCAGGCCGGTGAAATCGAGCACCGTGGAGCCCATGCCTTCCAGGTGGGCCGCGCCGCCGATCAGGGCGCCCATGGTCAGCACGCCGCTGCCGCCGATGCCGGTCACGAGCACATTGAAGTGCCCGTCCAGGGCGGGGACGCGTGGCGCCGCCAGGGCGGCCCCCAGTTCGGTTTCCATCGCCTGCATGCGGGCCGCGTCGGGCTTGCGCAGCTGGGCGCCCTCGATTTCGACGAAGCTCGGGCAGAAGCCCTTGACGCACGAGAAGTCCTTGTTGCAAGCGCTCTGGTTGATCTTGCGCTTGCGCCCGAACGCCGTTTCCAGCGGCTCGATGGAGATGCAGTTCGACTGCACCGAGCAGTCGCCGCAGCCTTCGCACACGCGCTGGTTGATGAACACGCGCTTGTCCGGGTCCGGCATTTCCTTGCGCTTGCGGCGGCGCCGCTTCTCGGCCGCGCAGGTTTGCTCGTAGACGATGGCCGTCACCCCGGCAATTTCGCGCAGTTCGCGCTGTACGGCGTCGAGCTCGCTGCGGTCGTGCACCGTGACGCCCGGTGCCAGCTCCGCGTCGCCTTGCCAGCGCTGCGGGTTGTCCGACACCAGCGCGATGCGCAGCACGCCCTCGGCGTCGAGCTGGCGCGTGATGCGCGCCGGATCGATCACGCCTTCGGCCGCCTGGCCGCCGGTCATGGCGACGGCGTCGTTGTACAGGATCTTGTAGGTGATGTTCGCCTTGGCCGCTACCGCAGCGCGGATCGCCAGCAGGCCGGAATGCTGGTAGGTGCCGTCGCCCAGGTTCTGGAACATGTGCGCAGTGGCGGAGAACGGCGCGGCGCCCAGCCATTGCGCGCCTTCGCCGCCCATCTGTGAAAAGGTGGAGGTCTTCAGTTCGGGCTGCGCCAGCGACATCACATGGCAGCCGATGCCGCCGCCGGTGCGCGAACCTTCCGGCGTCCTGGTCGAGGTATTGTGCGGGCAGCCGGAGCAGAAGTAGGGTGCGCGGATCGGGATCACCGCCGCGCTCACCGGATGGTGCGCCGCCTCCAGCGCCTGCAGGCGCTCGCGCAGCAGCGGCAGCGCATCGCCAAAGCGGGCGGCGAGGGCGCGCGCCACCATCAACGGCGTGAACTCGGATATTTCGGGCAGCACGGTGGGACCGGCGCCGGCATGCTTGCCGCTGATGCGCGGACGGTGCGTGTCCGGCAGGCCGTACAGCGCCTCTTTCAGCTGGGTCTCCACGTTGGCGCGCTTTTCCTCGATCACCAGCACTTCCTCGTTGCCCTCCGCGAAAGCGGCGGCGCCGTCGGTTTCCAATGGCCAGCTCATGGCGACCTTGTAGACTGAGATTCCCATGGCGCGCAGGTCGGCGCTGCCCAGGCGCAGCTCATCGAAAGCCTGCATCAGGTCCTGGTGCGCCTTGCCGACGGTGATGATGCCGAAGCGGCGCTGCGGGGCCGCGACGATGGTGCGGTCAAGCCGGTTGGCCTTGGCCCACGCGCGCGCGGCGGGCAGGCGTTCTTCGATCAGGCGGCGTTCCAGTTCCGCGCGCTGGCCGGGCCAGGCGATGCCCGGGTCCCAGTTCAGGCCATGCGCCGGCAACGCGTGCTCGGGAGTGATGAAGGGGGCGGGCGGGTCGAGGTCGAAGGCGGCGGCGGTTTCCACCACTTCGGCGATGGTCTTCAGGCCGACCCACAGACCGCAGTAGCGCGACAAGGCAATGCCGGCCAGCCCGAGTTCAATCACTTCGCGCACGCTGGCAGGCTGTAGCACGGGCATCGAGGCGGAGTGGAAAATGCCATCGGTCTGGTGCGGATACATCGAGGACTGCGCCGCGTGGTCGTCGCCGGACACCGCCAGCACGCCGCCAAGCGGCGAGGTGCCAAGCATGTTCGCGGTACGGAACACGTCGCCGGTGCGGTCCACGCCCGGACCCTTGCCGTACCAGATGCCGAACACGCCGTCGACCTTGGTTTCGCCGTACGCCTTGTGCATTTGCGCGCCCCACAGCGCGGTTGCCGCAAGGTCTTCGTTCAGGCCGGGCTGGAACACGATGTCGTGCGCGGCGAGGTCTTTCTGCGCTTTCCACAACTGCTGGTCGTAGGCGCCCAGCGGCGAGCCGCGATAGCCGGACACCAAGCCGCCGGTGCTCAAGCCTTGCGCCCGGTCCATCTGCCGCTGCAGCATCGGCAGCATGACCAGGGCCTGGATGCCCGTCAGGAAAATGCGTCCCTGCGTGTTCGCGTAAATGCTGTTCGCCGCCATGATTTTTTGTCCCGTTAGAGTTCTGTCTGTATATCGATTTTAGGGCGGAGCCTTGAGTAAATGGGACTGAAACAGCTTATACAAAAGCGTAAAATTAGTTAGAATTGCCAGGATAGGCAAATACTGTAGGTGAATATGACTAGTGCTGCGGATCTTGATAAAACCGACCTGAAAATCCTCAAGGAGCTGGCGCTCGATGGCCGCATCGCGTGGAGCGCACTGGCCGACAAGGTGGGGCTGTCGCTGACGCCGACGCTGCGCCGTGTGCGCCAGCTGGAAGAGAGCGGATTGATACGCGGCTACGTGGCGCAGCTGGATGAAGCGCGCCTGGCCGGGCGCATGACGGTGTTCGTCTCGGTGACGCTGACCAGCCAGGCGGAAGAAGTGATTGCGCGCTTTGAAGAGCTGATTGCGCTCGCGCCGGAAGTGATGAGCTGCTTTCTGATGACGGGCGATGCCGACTACAACCTGCGCGTGGTGGTGGCCGACCTGGACGCCTACCACCACTTTCTGACGCGCACGCTGACCCGCATCCCCGGCGTGGCGCACATCAAGTCGAGCTTCGCGCTTAAAACGGTGCTGATGCGAGCTTCGCCGCTGCTGTAGCGATGGCCGCGCGCACTTGCGCATTCTGCACGCAGAACGGATCGAGTCGCACCTCCCCGTAGAGGCGGATGTACAGTGCCGGCAGCATGGCCGCCGCGTCCAGCGGCAGGCCGAGGCGGACCCGGTCCATTAACGTCGGCACGATGAAGCCGGACAGCTTGGCCGCGCTATCGGCCAGCACGCGGTCCACCGTGTCTTCGATGGCAGCGCTGGCAAAGCGCTCGATGACCGCGTCGCGGTAGGCGGCGAGATCGATCGGGCTGGGACGCAGGCAGTCGAACACCGCCCCGGTCACATACTCGTGCACCAGCGCGCGGATGCGCGGGTCGGCCAGGCAGGCGTGGATGGTGGCGTGTCCGGCCAGAGCGCCGGCCCACGCGGCGCAGCTGTGGCTGGCATTCAGGATGCGGATCTTCGCTTCCTCGTACGGCGCCACCGACGCCACCATTTGCACCCCAACGCCGGCCCAGTCGGGGCGGCCGTTGCAGAAGTTGTCCTCCACCACCCATTGCAGCCAGGTTTCGCTGCCTACCGCCGCTGCGTCGTCGATGCCGGTGGCGGCCTTCACCCGTTCGCGCAAGGCCGGCGTCGGGCGCGGCGTGATGCGGTCCACCATCGCATTCGGGCAGCTCGTGTTCGATTCCGCCCACGCCGCCAGATCCGGTTCGTTGGCCGCCGCCAGATACTGCTGCAGGCCGCGCCTTACGGTATCGCCGTTGTGGCGCAGATTGTCGCAGGACAGCAACGTCACGGCTCCATGCCCGCCGGCGCGGCGCGCGCGCAGTATCCCGGCCAGCACGCCGTACAGCGCCGCGCCGCTGTCGGGGCCATATCCGCTTTCCGTCACGGTGAACGAAATGATGCGCGTAGCGGGATCGGCCCCGATCGCCGTCAGCGCGGCGTTGCCTGGTACATGGGGCAGGGCGCGTCCGATCGCCGTGATGCGCCGGTAGCTGCGCTGGCCGGACGGCGACACGGTCTCCAGCATGTAGGCGTTGCCCTGCGCCCGCATGGCGGCGGCCGGATCGTCGGCATCGGGGCGGATGTTCCCGCTGGCGAGGGTCCAGCTGCGGTCGCCCCGGTCGTGCAGCGCCTGCAGGTATACCGCCTGGTGCGCGCGGTGGAAATTGCCGAGGCCCAGATGAAGGATGGTTGGCATAGGCTGTAGGATAGGTTTTGTGTTATTTCAAAGAATGGTGGTGCGTTCGGTGAAATTCTACAGTAACATGTATGACAGGTTGCGTTTATTTTGAAGGGGAATCGCCATGGTTCATGCCAGTAAATCCGCCTCTACCCGGGCCGCCATTCTCGACCACGCGCTCAGCGTCGCCAGCCACGAAGGGCTGGAGTCGCTCACCCTGGGCACCATTGCCGACTCGCTCAAGATGAGCAAGAGCGGCGTCGTGGCACGCGTCGGTTCGCGGGAGACGCTGCAGCTCGCCGTGCTGGACCAGTACCGGCAGCGCTTCGAGGCCCAGGTCATCGCGCCGGCGCGCTGCAGCGTGCCGGGCCTGGCGCGCTTGCGGCGGCTGTTCGCCATGAGCCTGGAGCAGGTGGCGTCGGGCCAGTCGGCGGGCTGTTTCTATATCAGTTGCGCCGCCGAGTACGACGACCGCCCCGGCTCCGTGCGCCTCGAACTGGCCAGCAGCGTGGCCGCGTGGCGCGCCGCCTTCGAGCAATGCGCGGAGCAGGCCATCGCCGCAGGCCAGCTGGCGGCGGGCACCTGCCCGGACCAGCTGGTGTTCGAGGTCTACGCGCTGCTGCTGGCGGCGCAACACGACACGCGCCTGCTCGAACGCAGCGACGGCGTCGCGCGCGCCACAGCGGGATTTGAACGCATCATGTCGCGCTGCATGGCGCAGCCGGAGGAAGCGCAGCATGGACACGAATGACACGGCCCGGCAGGCGGTGATGGCCGCGCTGGCGGCGCAGTTGCCCGGCATACCCGAGCGGGACCTGCCGCGCTTTGCCGCGTCGTTGCTGGTGGCCGGGCAGTACGCGGCGCCCGCCGTCGATGCCGGCGTGCCTGCGGGCAGGCTGAGCGCCGGGCGCCATTGCAGCACCTCGCTGTATCCCGGCGTGCAGCGCGGCTACACCCTGTATGTGCCGCAGCAATATGACGCGCGGCGGCCAGCCGCCCTGATGGTGTTCCAGGACGGCGCGCGCTATCTGGGCCAGGAAGCGAATGCCGCGCGCATCCTGGACATGCTGATTGCCAGCGGGGAGATGCCCGTCACCATCGCACTGTTTGCCGAACCAGGCGAGCGGGGCCCCGGCTTGCCCATCTATGGCGGCACCGATAACCGCAGCGTTGAATACGATGCGCAGGACGACCGCTACGTGCGTTTCTTGCTGGAGGAATTGCTGCCGCAGGCGACGGCCGGATACAGCCTCTCGTCCGATCCCGCACAGCGCGCCATCGCCGGGATCAGCTCAGGCGGCGCCTGTGCCTTCAACGCCGCCTGGGCACGCCCGGACCAGTTTGGAAAAGTGATGAGCCATTGCGGCAGTTTCGTCGGCATCCGGGGCGCCGACAGCTGCGCGGCGCGCGTGCGGTGCGAGGCGGCTCGGCCGTTGCGCGTGTACCTGCAAAGCGGAGAGCATGACCTCGACATCGTGTTTGGCAACTGGCTGCTGGCCAACCGCACACTCGCCGGCGCGCTCGCGTACCGCGACTATGACCACTGCCTGCTGGTCGGGCAGGGCGGCCATTCGCTCGAACACGGCGGCGCGGTGCTGGCGGATGGCTTGCGCTGGCTGTGGCGCGCTGCTGTCTGACCGCTGCCTATTTTTCAGCGCGGGCGGATGGGGTGGTTCATCTTGTCGATCAAACTGGATATTTCGCGCTCGGTCGCCGATGCCATATTCATGAATTTGCAGCCTACGTGGAGCTGTTCGCCGAGCAGGAAGGAGCGGTAGGAGCGGGTGAGGCGCACTTCCAGGTCCGCGACGATGACGGTCTGCGGACCCAGTTCGAGCCGCACGTCGAGCAGCTTGCGGCCTTTGATAAGGCCGCGTGCTGCGTGCTTGGCGCAGCGCAGGCCCACGCCGCCCAGCGACAAATCGTACAGCGGCAGCTCGTACGGCGCACCGTTGACCACGAAGGAGGCGGTGAAATTCGCGCCCAGCGGCGTCTCCAGCCGCTCGCTGGCGCGCCGGTTCAGCACGTCGCAGGTTTCCGGGAAGGTCATCGGAATCCGCGCCGGCAGGCCGGGCTGCGATCGCCACTCGGGCTCTGTCAGGCTGAACTGCATCTTGGCGTTGCGCAGCCAGGCGACAAAGGTGACTTTTCCCGGCGGCAGAATTTCGCCCTGGTTCAATTCCATCACAAAGTGCGGCAGCTCGGGGTCGACCGAGAAGATGCGCCCCAGCACCGCCTTGCGGCTGCCCGCCGCGTACATTGAAATCGCATCCCCTGATTCCGCCAGCAGCGTCAGCGCGTCGCCGATTTCGTCGATGTCCGCTATCTCGTGCGGCCTCATGGCGGCCGGAATTGGCTCGATTGCGTCTTGCGGCCGAGGCGGGCCCTTGCGGATCAGCAGGATGTGTTCGTTTAATTGCATATTTTTTATGGATGAACGTTTAATTTCAATGTAGATATGCAGCTCACATAGTCTATAAGCTAATCTTGTATTTTCATTGCGCTAAAGCAATAAACTTGAATTTCAGCCATAAACTGTGGCGAAAACCACACTCGCGGCTGAAACGGTGCTACCAATATATTGGCCTGACCGGTTTGACAATTGGTCTAATAGGTTTGTAGAATGGATGCGCAATCTCCGCCACGCCCGCTACCAGACAGGAAGACCATGAAGCTATCTCCAACCGTATCGGCGCCGCGCCGCGCGCTGCTCAAAGGGGCCGTGTCGGCCGGGCTGGTGGCGGCTGCCGGCAAGCCGCTGGCGCAAGCCGCCGGCACAGCGCGCAGGCGCGTGATCGTATCGACCGACATCGGCGGTACCGACTTCGATGATTTCCAGTCCCTGGTGCACCTGCTTTTGTACAGCGACATGCTGGACCTGGAAGGCATGATCGCCTCGCCATGGGGCGAGGGGCGCAACCGCAAGCAGCATCTTCTGAGCCTGATTTCAGTCTACGAGCAGGACTATCCCAAGCTGCGCACATGGTCGCCGCACTATCCCGCTCCCGAACGGCTGCGCGCCATTTCCAAACAGGGCGGCACGGACCTCGCGGGGCCGCATGGCTGGGGGCAGGCCACCGAAGGCTCCAGCTGGATCATCGAGCGCGCGCGCAGCAGCGATCCGCGCCCGCTCTGGGTACTGCTGTGGGGCGGCTTCGAAGACCTGGCGCAGGCGCTGCATGATGCGCCTGACATCAAGGGCAAACTGCGCGTGTACATGATAGGGGGGCCGAACAAGAAGTGGTCTACCAATGCCTATGACTACATCGCGCGCACCCATCCGGACTTGTGGATTATCGAGAACAATGCGAGCTACCGGGGCTGGTTCACCGGCGGGCAGCAGTCGGGCGATCTTGGCAATGTCTCCTTCGTCCAGCAGCACGTGAAAGGCAAGGGCGCGTTGGGCGACTACTTCACCACCATCGCGCCGCAGATCAAGATGGGCGATACGCCGTCGCTGAGCTATGTATTGGGCGCCAATCCTGAACAGCCGGGCGCAGGCGGCTGGGGGGGACGTTTCGTGCGCGCATGGGACCGGCCGCGCGTCACGTTTACCGCACCGCCCACGGAGGCGGACGTGGTGGAAACCTTCGCCATCGTCGAGCTGGTGTACCGCCCCGCCGGCGCCGAACCAGAGCGGGCGCAAGCCACGCTGGTGGTGGACAATCAGGAATTCAACGGCTACCGCGATGCCGGCGGCGCCTGGCGCTTCCTGTTTTCCCCGAAAGAGGCCAAGGCTTGGCGCTACCGCATCGAGAGTAATCATCCCGGCCTGGCCGGACAGACGGGCGGCTTCACTTCGCGCAACGCCGCACCGGAGCAGGCGCGGCATCCGTCCGCGCGCTATCCCAACTGGTGGACCGACGATCCTGCGCCGGAATTCAGCGTCGGCCCGCACCAGGGCGCACAAACGGTCAGCCGCTGGCGCGCCGGCTTCCTGCGCGACTTCGCCGCGCGCCTGCTGCGCGCGCAAGCGGCCGCCCCCGCCAAGCTGTGAACGGACCCTGACTGATGAAGAAACTTCTGCTTTCCATGCTGCTGGCCGCTGCCACGGCTTATGCGCCCGGCGCCTGCGCGGCCGACAAACCGCGCGTGATGGTGCTCACCGATATCGAGAACGAGCCGGACGACGCCATGTCGCTGGTGCGCTTCCTGGTCTACGCCAATCAGTTCGACATCGAGGGTCTTGCCGCCACCACTTCGGTGCACCAGCGCGGCCGCGTCGCGCCGCAGCGCATCCGCCAGATCGTCACGGCCTACGGCAAGGTGCGCAACAACCTGGAATTGCATGAACCCGGTTTCCCAACTGGCGAGGCGCTGCTGGCGCGGGTGAGCGAAGGCTTGCCCGTGTATGGCATGGAAGGGGTAGGCGAAGGCAGGGATTCGTCGGCCTCCGAGCAGCTGATACGGGCGGTGGACCGCGACGATGCGCGTCCGCTGTGGGTACCCGTCTGGGGCGGGTCCAGCGTGCTGGCGCAAGCGCTGTGGAAGGTGCGCGCCACGCGCTCGCCGGAAGCGCTGGCGCGTTTCGTCGCCCGACTGCGCGTCTACGCCATTTCCGACCAGGACGACAGCGGCCCCTGGCTGCGCGAGAACTTCCCGCGCCTGTTCTATATCGTCAGTCCCGGCATCAACGCCAGCGGGGGCTACCACCACGCCGCATGGTCCGGCATCGCCGGGGACAACTTCCATGGCCGCTTTGCCGGCGGCGATGCGCTGATCGTGTCCAATGAATGGCTGGAGCACAACGTGCGGCGCAAGGGGCCGCTGGGCGCCGAGTATCCGCATTGGGAGTTCATGATGGAGGGCGACACGCCGTCTTTCCTGAACCTGGTCAATAACGGACTGAGCAACCCCGAACGCCCCGACTGGGGCGGCTGGGGCGGCCGCTACGAGCTGTACACGCCGCGCAAGGAGCGCTGGTTCGTCCAGCCGGAAACGCGTCCGATCTGGGCCGACACGCAGGACGAGGTGCTGGGCGCGGACGGCAAGTGGCATACCTCCAACCACGCCACCATCTGGCGCTGGCGCGCCGCCTTCCAGAACGATTTCGCCGCCCGCATGGACTGGACCGTCAAACCGTACGCGGGCGCCAACCATCCGCCGGTGCCCCGCCTGGGCCATGCCGCCCAGCTCACCGCCCGGCGCGGCGCGCGCGTGGACCTGAGCGCCGAGGGCAGCAGCGATCCGGATGGCCACAGCCTGTCGTATGCGTGGTTTGCGTATGCGGAGGCCGGCACCATGGTGGTGTCCAGCGGCCGCTCGGGGCAGCCCGTCGAGATCAGCGGCCATGACCAGCAGAAGGCATGGTTTACCGTGCCGACCACGCGCGTGCTGCCGCCGGGGACGGGCACCCTGCACGTCATCCTGGCCGTGACCGACCACGGCACGCCGCGCCTGACGCGCTATCAGCGGGTGATCGTCAACGTGGTCCCCTGACCGCTGCGTTGGTTGCTGCGCGGACACGAAACGAAGGACTTTCTCTCGTCTTATGTCTTATAGAAGACTTGTTGAGGTACAATAGCGCACACACTCGGCGGCCGCGCTCGCGCGCCCCCTGCTATTAACCCTCACTGAAAGAGTCTTTCATGTTAGCTGCTTACCGCGAACACGTCGCTGAACGTGCTGCCCTCGGCATTCCTGCACTGCCGCTTTCGGCTGCCCAGACCACCAGCCTGGTTGAGCTGCTGATCAATCCGCCGGCTGGCGAAGAAGCCTTCCTGGTCGACCTGATCACCTACCGCGTGCCGGCCGGCGTGGACGATGCCGCCAAGGTCAAGTGCGCCTTCCTGGCAGCCGTTGCCAAAGGCACGGAAACCAGCCCGCTGATTTCGCGCGAACTGGCTACCCGCCTGCTGGGCACCATGCTGGGCGGCTTCAACATCAAGCCGATGATCGACCTGCTGGACGACGCGGTGGTTGGCGCCGTGGCCGCCGAAGGCCTGAAGAAAACCCTGCTGATGTTCGATTACTTCCACGACGTGAAGGAACTGGCGGACAAGGGCAGCGAGCGCGCCAAAGACGTGATCCAGTCCTGGGCCAACGCCGAGT
This sequence comes from Massilia sp. NBRC 108631, assembly GCF_059704565.1. Taxonomy (NCBI): domain Bacteria; kingdom Pseudomonadati; phylum Pseudomonadota; class Betaproteobacteria; order Burkholderiales; family Oxalobacteraceae; genus Massilia; species Massilia sp. NBRC 108631. The sequence goes on along the minus strand of NZ_BAAKJE010000281.1, from coordinate 58,686 downwards.
GGTTCACCTCCCGTCCCGAAGTGCCGCAAAGCCTGACCCTGACCGTGTTCAAGGTCTCCGGCGAAACCAACACCGACGACCTGTCGCCGGCGCCGGACGCCACCACCCGTCCCGACATCCCGCTGCACGCGCTGGCCATGCTGAAGAACGCCCGTCCAGGCATCAACCCGGACGAGCCGGGCCAGATCGGCCCGATCAAGCAGATCGAAGCGCTGAAAGCCAAGGGCCACCTGGTTGCCTACGTGGGCGACGTGGTCGGCACCGGCTCTTCCCGCAAGTCCGCCACCAACTCGGTGCTGTGGTTCACCGGCGAAGACATTCCATTCATCCCGAACAAGCGCTTCGGCGGCGTGTGCCTGGGCGCCAAGATCGCGCCGATCTTCTACAACACCATGGAAGACGCCGGCGCGCTGCCGATCGAACTGGACGTGTCGCAGATGGAAATGGGCGACGTGATCGAACTGCGCCCGTTCGAAGGCAAAGCGCTGAAGAACGGCGAAGTGATCGCCGAGTTCAAGGTCAAGTCCGACGTGCTGTTCGACGAAGTGCGCGCCGGCGGCCGCATTCCGCTGATCATCGGCCGCGGCCTGACCTCCAAGGCGCGCGAAGCGCTGGGCCTGGCCCCTTCGACCCTGTTCCGCCTGCCGCAGAACCCGGCCGACACCGGCCGTGGCTACACCCTGGCGCAGAAGATGGTTGGCCGCGCCTGCGGCATGCCTGAAGGCAAGGGCATCCGCCCAGGCACCTACTGCGAACCGAAGATGACCACCGTCGGCTCCCAGGACACCACCGGCCCGATGACCCGCGACGAGCTGAAAGACCTGGCTTGCCTGGGCTTCTCGGCCGACCTGGTGATGCAGTCGTTCTGCCACACCGCCGCCTACCCGAAAGTGGTGGACGTCAAGACCCACCGCGAACTGCCGGCTTTCATCGAAAACCGTGGCGGCGTAGCGCTGCGCCCGGGCGACGGCGTGATCCACTCGTGGCTGAACCGCCTGCTGCTGCCGGACACCGTCGGCACCGGCGGCGACTCGCACACCCGCTTCCCGATCGGCATCTCGTTCCCTGCGGGTTCGGGCCTGGTGGCCTTCGCCGCCGCCACCGGCGTGATGCCGCTGGATATGCCTGAATCGGTGCTGGTGCGCTTCAAGGGCGAAATGCAGCCTGGCGTGACCCTGCGCGACCTGGTCAACGCGATCCCGCTGTACGCCATCCAGCAAGGCATGCTGACCGTGGACAAGAAAGGCAAGAAGAACATCTTCTCCGGCCGCATCCTGGAAATCGAAGGCCTGCCGAAGCTGAAGGTCGAGCAAGCGTTCGAACTGTCCGACGCCTCGGCCGAGCGTTCCGCCGCCGGCTGCACCGTGCACCTGGATAAGGAGCCGATCATCGAGTACATGAACTCGAACATCACCCTGATGAAGTGGATGATCGCCACCGGCTACCTGGACAAGCGCACGCTGGAACGCCGCATCCAGGCCATGGAAGCGTGGCTGGCCAAGCCCGAGCTGCTGTCGCCGGACGCGGACGCCGAGTACGCCGCCGTCATCGAAATCGACCTGGCCGACATCCACGAGCCTATCGTGGCATGCCCGAACGACCCGGACGACGTGAAGACCCTGGCGGACGTGGCCGGCGCCAAGATCGACGACGTGTTCGTCGGCTCCTGCATGACCAACATCGGCCACTTCCGCGCCGCCTCCAAGGTACTGGAAGGCAAGTCCGATATTCCAGTCCGCCTGTGGATCGCGCCGCCGACCAAAATGGACGCGCAAGTGCTGACCTCGGAAGGCCACTACGGCACCCTGGGCCGTACCGGCGCGCGCATGGAAATGCCGGGCTGCTCGCTGTGCATGGGCAACCAGGCGCAGATCCGCAAGGGCGCCACCGTGATGTCGACCTCGACCCGCAACTTCCCGAACCGCCTGGGCATCGACACCAACGTCTACCTCGGTTCGGCCGAGCTGGCAGCGGTGTGCTCGGCGCTGGGCCGCATCCCGACCAAGGCGGAATACATGTCGCAGATCGGCGTCATTGCGGACAACGCGGACCAGATCTACCGTTACATGAACTTCGACCAGATCGCGGAATTCCGCGACGTGGCCGATGCTGTGAAAGCCTGAGTCTCCCCTGACTGAGTGAAAAGTCGCCGCTAGCCGGCGATTTTTCATTTGCGCAAACAATCATTTTTGTGAGCCGGATTGCGGCGCCTTTGAAGGGATAATTCCCTATCTACCTAAGCGCGCACAATATGGCCAACTACCGCTCACGCCTGCTGGTTTCGCTCTCCGCCGCAGTTGCCGTTGCCGTCGCTGCAACCCCGCTTGCCGCCATCGCCACGCCACCCGACGGCGCCCGCCTGTTCGCTTCCAACTGCGCCATGTGCCATAGCGCGACGCCGGACCTGCAGCCGCTTGCCGGGCCGGGCTTGTTCAACGTGCTGGGGCGGCGTATCGCCGGCGCGCCCGGCTATGCCTATTCCCAAGCCCTGGCCGCAGCGGGCAGTAGCGGCCGCGCGTGGAGCGACAGCGAACTTGACCGGTATATACTCGATCCGGCCGCCCATACGCCCGGCACCACGATGCCCATGAGCGTGCCGGACCAGGCCGATCGCGCGGCGCTGATCGGCTACCTGAAAACGCTTGCGGGCAAGCAGGCGCCGCCTGCCAGGGCCTTGGCTGCACCAGTATCGGCAGCGAAGGGCGGCGGCGACTGGAGCGCGGACCAGCCGGGACGCATCCACCAGGTGCGCGCCGACCAGCTGGCGGCGCCGTTCGCCACGCCCAGCGCGGGCAACAATCCGCAGACGGTGCAACGCCCGAAAGACACGCTGCCCGCCGTTCCGCCCGGCTTCAAAGTGAACCTGTGGGCCACCGATCCGGACAAGGGCCGCCTGCTCGTCAAGGCCCCCAACGGCGACCTGTTCATGTCCTCCATGCCGAAGCGCCTGATGAAGGTGTTCCGCTCCTCCACCGGCGAGCAGGCCGACACGGTCAGCGTGTTCGCGTCTGGCCTGAACCGCCCGTTCGGCTTTGCGTTCTGGCCCGTGGGGCCGAACCCGCAATACCTGTACGTCGCCTACGTCAATTCCATCGTGCGCTTCCCGTACAAGAACGGCGACCTGGTGGCCAGCGCCGCGCCGGAAGTGGTGGTGCCGTCGCTGGTGGCCGCGCCGGGATCGCACACCACCCGCACGCTCGCCTTCTCGGCCGACAGCAAGACCATGTATGTGTCGATCGGCTCGGCCTCGAATATCGGCGAACGGATAGAGCGACGTGCGCCCGAACCGCTGCCGGACTGGGAGGCGAAGCACGGACTGGGCGGCGCCTGGGGCGACGAGACCGACCGTGGCGTGGTCCTGGCCTTCGACCCGGACGGCGGCAACCGCCGCACCCACGCCACCGGCTTGCGCAACTGCGTGGGCATGTACCGGCACCCGGCAACCGGCGACCTGTTTTGCAGCGTGAATGAGCGGGACCTGCTGGGCGACAACCTGCCGCCCGACTACCTGACGCGCGTGCCGCGCGGCGCCTTCTTCGGCTGGCCGTGGTACTACATCGGCGCCAACGAAGAGCCTCGCCTGCAAGGCATCCGCCCGGACCTGAAGGACAAGGTCAGCAAGCCGGATCTTCTGGTGACGGCGCATTCCGCGCCGTTGGGCATGGTGGCGTACGAAGCCGGCGCCGGCGCGCGCAGCCGCTTCCCGGCCGACTACAACGGCGACATGTTCCTGGCGCTGCACGGCTCCTGGAACCGCGCCACGCGCACCGGCTCGAAAGTGGTGCGCGTGTTCATGAAGCACGGCGTGCCAACCGGTTCCTACCAGGACTTCGCCACTGGCTTCGTGGTCAGCGACCGCGAAGTGTGGGGCCGGCCGTCCTCGGTGGCGGTGCAGGACGACGGTTCTCTGCTGATCGTCGACGATGTCACCGGCGAAATCTGGCGCGTGGCGCCGGCCAACACAAATCCTGCGCAATAAAGGCACCCATGTCCCGCCTCCCGTCCCGCCCCATGGTCCGCACCACGCTACGCCAGGCCGTCGGTGTCGCAGCCGCCTTGCTCGGGCTAGGCGCAGCGGATGCCGCCAACGTCCAAGCCGCCAAAGAGGCCGCGTATTCGCTCACGCTGAACGGCGACTGGTCGTTCAAGTACATCGCGGGGCGGGATGCTGGCGCCGATGCCGAATTCAGCTCCGCGAGCTTCGATGCATCCCGCTGGAACACCATCCCGGTGCCAGCCAACTGGGAACTGAAAGGCTTTGCCGAGCCTATCTATGCGGACGAACTGAAGGAGGGCCAGGGCCTGTACCGGCGCACATTCCGCGTACCGGTGAGCTGGCAGGGCCGCCGCACCTTGCTGCGCTTCGAGGGCGTGGCATTCGGCTACGAACTGTGGATCAACGGCAGGAAGGCCGGCGCATCGAGCGCCAGTGCGTTCAACCGGCACACCTTCGACGTCACCGAATTTCTGCTGCCGGGCGAAGCCGCCAACACGCTGGCGGTACGCGTGACAACCAGGCCGCCGGGATACGAATTCGACCTGAACGACGACTGGTCCCTGTCCGGCATTTACCGCGACGTGACGCTGTTCTCCGTACCCGCCGCGCATATCGCGGAGCTGGCGACCAGCACCAGGCTGCTGCCGGACGGCGCGGCCGAATTCTCGCTGGATGTGGAGCTGAGCAAGGATGAAGGCGAGCTGCGCGCCACGCTGATCGCGCCCGACGGGACAAGCGCCGCGACTGCGCGCCTGGTGACGCCGGCGGGCAAGGATGGCGCGCGCCGCCGCGCCGTGCTGCGCGTGGCCAAACCCAGGCTGTGGACGGCGGAGACGCCCGCGCTGTACCGCCTGCAGCTCGCGCTTGCGGACAAGGGGAAGACCGTGCATGCGGTGGATGAGCGGGTGGGGCTTCGCGAGGTCCGCATCGATGGCAAGGTGCTGCTGCTGAACGGGCGCCCGATCAAGCTGCGCGGTGTAAACCACCATGACCTCGATCCGCTGCATGGCCGCGCCATCACCGAGGCGCAGATGCGCGCCGACCTGGCGCTGATGAAAAAGGCTAACGTCAATTTCGTCCGCACCTCGCACTATCCACCCAACGTCCGCCTGCTGGAGCTGGCCGACGAAATGGGCTTTTACGTGATGGATGAAGTCTCGATCGGCCACGGCGAGAAAAACCTCGTGAAGCCCGAGTGCCGGGACAACATCCTGGCGCGGGTGGAACCGACCATCGCGCGCGACAAGAACCATGCGTCGGTCCTGATCTGGAGCATCGGCAACGAGAACCCGGTCACGGAGGTGGAGCTGGAAGCAGGGCGGCTGGCGAAGCAGCTCGATCCGTCCCGGCCGATCACCTACCCGAAGATCGGCAGCTACTTCGCTGCGAACTACCAGAAAATTCCGGACTGGGTGGATATTCACGCGCCGCACTACCCAAGCAATGCGCGCCTGGTGGACTACGCAGCCACACTCGCGCGGCCGGCCATCATTACTGAATATGCGCACGCGCTGGGCTTGGCTACAGACCGCTTGCAGGAGCAGTGGGAAACCATACAGAACAGCCCGGTACTGGCCGGCGGCGCGATATGGCACTTCATGGACCAGGGCATCCTGAGCACCAGCGCCGCACCGGTCGATCCGGCAAGGCCGACGCAGTACGCGTGGCTGGACCCGACACGCTACTACAACACGCATGGGCTGGACGGCACGGACGGCGTGGTCTACGCGGACCGCACGCCGCAGACCGACTACTGGCAGATGCGCAAGGTGTATGCGCCGGTGCGGTTTCCCGAGCAGCGCGCGCAGGTGAAGCCAGGACGGCAGCAGGTAAGCGTTACGGTGGAAAGCCGCTATGATTTCCGGCCACTGCGCGGCGTGGGCCTGCACTGGTCCTTGCAGCGCAACGGCAAGGAAATCGGCCGTGGCATGGCGGGCTTGACGGCTGCGGCGCGCAGCAGCGAGGTTGTGCGCATTCCGCTGGATATCCCGGCCGGGGCGCAGGGCGACGTGCTCGCGCTGCAGCTGCGGGCGGTCGATGAAAGCGGCATGCAGGTGAATGAACGCACTGTGCAGCTCGATCTGCACGGCGCCGCCGGCACCCATATCGGCATGCAGCCGCGCGCCGGTTGGCCCGCTGGATTGCCGGCGCAGGGCGAACCCGCCGTCAGCGAGAGCGAAGATGGCATACAGGTCACCTTGCCGCAGTGGGTGCTGACGGTGCAGCGCTCCTCGGGAGCGCTGACGATCCGCGACCACGAAGGCAAGGTGCTGGTGGACGGGATTTATCCGCATTCCGGACGCAAGCCGCTGATGGCGGAGGCCTTGCGTGCCAAGCTGTCGGGGCTCTGGCTGAAGTCCACCCTTACGCGGCTGGAAAACGCGGTGATCAAGGTGCAAAAGCGCGACGGCAAGGTGCTGCTGGCCGTATCGGGCGAATATCCGCTGCCGCCGGATGGCAAGGACGCTCCGGCTGCGGCGCGTTCGCCGTCGCAGCCGTTTGACGATTTGGTGCCGGATGCTCCGGGCGCCGCGCAAGCGGCCGCCGCGCCTGCCCATGCACGCGGCGCAGTCCGCGACACGCTGCGCGGCGGCTACCAGCTCGACATCGCGGCCAACGGCGCCATCACGGTCTCGTACGCATTTAGGCCTGCCGCTGCTTCAGGTTTGCTGTCGGAAGCCGGCCTGTCCGTGGTGGCGCCGGCGGGTGTGGAAGAGTTCCGCTGGATCGGGCAGGGGCCGTACGCCGGCTATCCCGGCAAGGACATGCTCAACGAGTTTGGGCAGTATCACCTGAACCGCGCCGACCTGCGCTTCCAGGGCAACCGGCGCGGCACCGAGCTGGCGCTGCTGAGCGAAACCCGGGGCGCCGGCTTTGCGGTGGCCATGCAGCCCGGCGACGTCGCCGTGGAGCGCGACGGCGAACGCACGCTGCTGAGCCACAACGCCTTGGTCGGCGGCCTTGGCAACAAGGGCACCGCGCCGGAGGTGACCTACCTGGCGGAGAACAGCCCCCAGATCGCCGGCTCCTTCACGCTGGTGCCGCTGGGGACGCGCTGGCCGGCGGCGCTGGTCCGCTGGTTCGGAGCACCGGCGCCTGCAAAGGCGGTGTTCAAGCCGTTTTTCCACAGTTACGATCAATAGCTTTGCCGGGCAGGGCGTGCCGCGTCAGGACGCAGGGCTGGAGACCCGAATGCGGTCGCCGTCCGTTTGCACGTTCAGGCCGAAGCCCACGTGCAGCAGGCGCGCGAAGGCTTCCACATTGTGCGCATCGAACACGCCGCCGATGGCGATGCGCGCGGCAGCGTCGTCCTCGATCACCAGCTGCCGGCGGCCGTAGCGGTTGAACTGGCGCGCCGCGTCGGCCAGGCTCACCTGGTCAAACACCAGTTTGCCCTGCAGCCAGCTCAAGCTGGCGCTCAACTGCTGGCTGGACTTCCTGGTCACCAGCACATTGGCGACGTCGGCCACGGCGGCGTCGTCGCGCGCCAGCACGGTGGCGCTGGCGCGCGCGGTCTTCACCTGCACGCGTCCTTCCAGTACCGCCACGCGCAGCCGGTCGCCTTCGCGGAACAGTGAAAATTTGGTGCCCAGCACCGTCACGGTCTGCTTGCCGGCATGGACCACGAACGGCCGTTTCGCGTCATGGGCGATGTCGAAGAACGCTTCGCCCTGGTCCAGCCACACTTCGCGCGCCTTGGGCGTGACGGCGGTGCGCAATTTTGTGGCGGTGTTCAACGTCAGGTGCGAGCCGTCGGCCAGGGCCACCGATTCGCGCTGGCCGCGCGCGGTGGCATAGCGCTGCGTATCGGACTGTCCAAAACCGCCCAGCCCGCCAAGGCCGCCAAGGTCGGTCACCAGCACCAGGGCCAGCACAGCCAGGCTCAGGCCGGCGGCCGCGCGGTATACCGGCGGCCGCGCCAGCCATGCCAGGCGCGCGCGCCTGGGCGGCTCTGCGCCAAGGGCAGGGGATGGTGTTTGCAGCGCGCGCAGGCGGTCGGCACGGCGCCAGGCGTGGTCCAGGCGCAGGTAGGCAACCCGGTTGGCGGTGGATGCGTTCAGCCATTCGTCCAGTGCCTGCTGGCGTTCGGACGGCAAGCCCGCGTCGTTGCCGTCACGTTCCGCGATCCAGTCGGCCGCCCGTGCTTCAATTTCATTCAGTGCTTCAGATTTCATTGTATGGTTCCTTTCTTGCGCGCCGCCGCAATGCGCGCAGCGGCGGCGCTGCCACCCAGCGCGGCCGCCTGCAGCGCCACAGCCAGGGCGCGCACGCCCTTGGACACCTGGCGTTCCACCGTGTCCTCTGTGATGCCCATGCGCGAGGCTACCTCGCGCTGCGACAAGCCTTCTATCTTGCGCAGTTCGACCACTTCGCGGCAACGGGCCGGCAGCAGGTTCAGGGCAAGCTGCAGCAGCCGCAGTTCGCTGCGCGCGGCCAGGTGCCGTTCGGGACTCAGCTCATCGATGGTCGGCGCCAGCGTATCCATATCGGCGAAGGCTTCGATGGAAACGATTTGCGCGCGGCGTGCACGGTCGATCAGCAGATTGCGGGCTGTCGACAACACGAATGCCTGGGCCGATTCGGGCCGGCGCTGCGCGCAGCCGTCGTAGACGCGCGCGTACACTTCCTGCCGCAAATCGGCGATCTCGCCCGCATCGCGCCAGTTGCGGCGCAAATAGCGTTCGAGCACGCCTTCCAGCGGCAGGACCTGTTCGACAAACCAGGCGCTTAATTCATCATCTTTCAATCCGACCCCTCGCAAGTTTGCGGTTCAGCCATCATCCTCGTTGCCCTCATCGTCCTATATAGTAAGACGAGGCAGCGAAAAAAATCCGGTATCCCGCAACGAAATATATTTTTGAGCGAAATGCATACCGGATTGCGGCGCGGGGTTCGTCTTAGTTTGGTGGAGACACCCTAAAAAAGAGAAAACAATGAAACCGAAAACAACGATGAAGCTCCTGGTCCGGCTGGCCGTCGCTGGCGCAGTGGTATTGTGCGCCGGCGTGCAGGCCCAGGAACGCAATTTCGATATCGCCGGCGGCGAGTTGAAGGCTGCACTGGATGCGTATGCGGCGCAGTCGGGCACGCAGCTGATCTACAAGATTGAGGACGTCAAGGGCCGCAGCACCAAAGGCATCAAGCGGGCGTTGTCGTCCGAAGAAGCGTTGCGGCAGCTGCTCGATGGCACTTCGCTGTCGGTGCGGCGCGACGTATCGGGCGCCCTGGTGATATTTGTCGATGCGCCGCCGCCGCCCAGGCCGGAAAAACGCGCGCAGACCGAGCCGCCCGCCATGGACACGGTGGTCGTCAGCGCCACCCGGCGCCGCGAACCGGCGCGCGAAGTGCCGATGCAGGTCAGCCGGCTGTCGACCGAGAAGCTGAGCCGCTCCGGCGCCAAGTCCTTGCAGGACTACCTGGGCAACGAGGCTGGCGTCGATGTCAAAAGCACCGGCGGGCCCGGCATCGGAACCCTGGCCATCCGGGGCGTGAGCACCGGAACCCAGACCATAGCGACGGTCGGCGTGTACATCGACGACGTGGCGTTCGGCTCCAGCACCGCTGTCGCCAATGGCGCGCAAATGGCGCTGGACATGGCCTTGCTGGACCTGAGCCACATTGAACTGCTGCGCGGTCCGCAGGGCACGCTCTACGGCGCCAGCGCGATGGGCGGCCTGCTCAAGTACGTGACCAACGACCCGGATACCTTCGAGTTTTCCGGCAAAGCCGCGTTGAGCGTTTCCGGCACGCGGGGCGGGGGCGTCAACCACACACTGAGCGCGGTGGTCAACGTGCCGCTGAAAGAGGACGTCGCGGGCCTGCGCATGTCGGCCTTCACCGACCACGCGGGCGGCAGCATCGACAGCGTAGGTTCGCCCAGCCGGCAGAACATCGACCGTGGCAACACGCGCGGCGCCCGGCTCGCCCTGCTGCTTACGCCCACCAGCCGGCTCAGGGTGCGGCTGACCGGAACCGCCCAGAACATCAGCCGTGAAGGTTACGAGTTTGTCGACTACAGCGCCGCCACCGGCCGCCCCATCGAGGGCGAGACCATCCGGCGCCTGTATGCCGCCGAACCCTATAGCGTGAAGATTGGCCTGCTGGCGGCCGATATCGAATACGACTTCGGCTGGGCGCGGCTCAATTCCATCACCTCGCGCCAGCGCGTGCGCTCCAGCGCTGCCACCGACGCCAGCGCTGGCTATATTCCGCTGCTGGCCGATTTCGGCATGGACCTGGGCAGCACCCCCGCGCTGGTCAGGGTGGCGCTGGACAAGTCTACGCAAGAGCTGCGCCTGACGTCCAGGCCCGACAAGCAGCTCGAATGGCTGGCCGGCTTCTATTACAACCAGGAGAAAAGCAACAACCGGCAGCGCGTGACCAGTACCCTGGCCAGCGGGGCGCCGGGATCCGATCTGCTGACGGCGGAAGTGCCCGCCAGCTATCGGGAAGCGGCGCTGTATGGCGATCTGACCTGGAAATTCGCCAAGAACCTGTCCGTGACGGGCGGCCTGAGGGTGGCGCGCAACGAGCAGCAATATGTGCAGCGCTCCGACGGGCTGCTCGCCGGCGGTGCGCAAGTCATCGACGCCCGTTCCGCCGACACCAGCCGCACCTGGCTGCTGACCGCGCGCTACGGCCTGACGCCAGCCAGCTCGGTCTATGTGCGCGCCGCCACCGGCTACCGGCCCGGCGGACCGAACTCGGTGCTGAGGGATCCGCACACCGGTGCACTGAACGGCCTGCCGGCGTTCCAGCCGGACACCTTGACCAGCCATGAGCTTGGCTACAAGGCCGATTTGCTCGGCAAGCGCCTTTCAGTCGAGGCGGCGCTGTTCAAGCTGGACTGGAGGAATCTGCAGCAGTACCGGCCGATCAACGGCGTGTCGGCAATCGTCAATGCCGGCGCGGCGCGCGTGCGTGGCGCCGAACTAATGCTGGGCTACCGGCCGGATGCCCATTGGACCCTGGCCGGCAACGCCGCCTACCTGGACGCCGTGCTGACCGACGATGCGCCCGGCCTGGGCGCGCTGGCCGGCGCGCGCATGCCGGCCAGCGCCCGCCTGTCGGCCAGCCTGAGCGCCAATTACGCCTTTGAGCTGGCCGGTTTCGCCAGCTACGCCGGGGTGGCGCAACGCTACGTCGGCGCGCGCAACGGCGGCTTTCCGGGCAGCGTAGCGATGCCGCTGTATCGGCTGCCGGCCTATGCGCTGACCGATCTGCAAGCCGGGATCGATTTTAAACGCTACAGCATCGCCCTGTTTGCGCGCAACCTGTTCGACAAGCGTGCCCAGTTGGGAGCGGACAGTACAGTGCAGGCACTGGGCGGCCCGGTCTGGGTGTCATTGGCCAAGGCGCGCACGCTGGGCGCCACGGTGACAGTGCCGTTCTAAGCCACCCGCGCGGCTAGCCGGCGCAGTTGCCGGCACATCCGCACGCTGCCGGCGGCGTTCCGCCGCCGGATCCACATTCTCTTTTTCTTCTAGGGGCTACGCTCATGGACAATCACGTCTTGCATTTCGCTGCGCCGCCGCAGTCCACCACCTCGTCCGCGGGCGGCCTGCTGGCCGGCTACGGGCTGCTGGTGCTGGTAATCGCCACCATTTTCAGCGCGCTGGACCGGCAGATCCTGGTGCTGTTGGCAGAGCCGATGCGCCAGAGCCTGGGCCTGTCGGACACCAGGCTGGGCTTGGTGCAGGGTGTCGGCATCACCCTGTTCGCCGGTGCGGCCGCCGTGCCGTTGGGCTGGCTGGCCGACCGCTACGGCCGCCGCACGCTGCTGGCCGCCTGCGTCCTGGTGTGGGGCGCCGCCACCGCAGCCTGCGGCATGGCGCAGGATTTCACTTCGCTGTTCGTCGCGGCCATCGGCCTGGGCATCGGCGAAGCCGGGCTGGCGCCCATCGTCTACGGGCTGATACCGGAGATCGTGCCGGAGCGCCGCCGCGTGCTGGCCAACGGCGTGTACACGCTGGCTGCCATCCTCGGCTCGGGCCTGGGGATGGCGCTCAGCGGCGCGCTGGTGGACGCGCTGGACGGCGTGCGTCCGCTGTTGCCGCCCATCCTGCAGGCGCTGGAGTCCTGGCGCCTGGCCTTTCTTGCCGTGGCGCTGCCCGGCCCCCTGGTAGCGCTGGCGGTGCTGCTGATACGGCTGCATCCGCAGCGCGCCGCCGCCCATGCGCCATCCGAACAGGCCAAGCCCGCCGTGCCCGCCTATATCCGCGCCCATGGCCGGACCATGGCTTGCGTGTTCGGCGGCTCCGGCCTGATGGCGCTGGGAATCGCGGCGAGCGCCAACTGGGCGCCCATCGTGGCCTCGCGCATGTTCGGCGCCACCACCGGCCAGGTGGGGCAGGGGATCGGCGTGGCCTATTTGCTGGGTACGGTGGGCGGCGCGGTGCTGGGCGCGGCCGGTGTGCGGATGCTGCGCGGCCGGGCCGGGCTGGCCACGCCGGTGCGGGTAGTCACCATCGGCGCCGCGCTGGCCGCGCTGGCTTCGTTGCTGATGCCGGCCGCGCGCAGCGCCGACGGCCTGTACTGGCTGTTCGGCGCGCAGGTGGCAGCGCTGATCGCCGGCAGCGTGCTGGTGCCGACCCTGCTACAGGACATGACACCGGCGGCGCTGCGCTCAAGGCTGATCGCCATCGGCAGCGGCGTGACCGTGGGCCTCTCGGCACTCAGCCCGCTGTTGGTGGGCGCGCTATCCGACCTGCTGCGGGCGGACCCCCAGGGGCTGATGACCGCCATGGCAGCCGTCGGCGCGGCCGCCTTTGCACTGGCCGCACTGGTCATGCGCATGGCCGAAAAGCCCTTTGTGAACACCGTTGCAACCATCCACCCCGACCTCGCGCTGCGCGGGGCTTGACCGCTTTACTGGAGAGACCATGAACGAGGCAAACATGATAGACAAGACCGGTACGCTGGACGCGCTGTTCCAGCCCCACAACCGCAGCGACGCGCCCGGCCTGGTGGTCGGCGTGGCGCAGCACGGCCGGCGCCTGTACCGGCGCGGCTTCGGCCTGGCCAGCGTGGAGCTGGGTGTGGCCAACACCGCCTGGACCCGCATGCGCATCGGCTCGACCAGCAAGCACTTCACCTGCCTGGCAGCGCTGCTGCTGGCCGAGGAAGGCAAGCTGAACGTGGATGCCGGCGTGCGCGAATATTTCCCTGCGCTGCCGCCGCTGCGTGGCGAACCCACCCTGCGCCAGCTCATGACGCACACCAGCGGCTACCGCTGCTTCCTGGACCTGGCCTCGATCGGCGACGGCATGGCCATCAAGCCGCAGGGTGCGGCCCTGGCCGCGCAGTTGCGCCAGACGGCGGTAAATTTCGCGCCGGGAGAAAAGATCTTGTACTGCAACGGCGGCTACCACCTGCTGTCCCTGGTGATAGAGAAGGTGGCCGGCATGCCCTTTGAGCAGTTCCTGAAGGAGCGCATCTTCACGCCGCTGGGGATGGTGGACACGATCTCGTCTCCCAGCGATTTCGAGATCCATCGCGGCATGGCCACGCTGCACGTGCCGCGCCCGCCCGAGCAGGGCGGCGGCTGGCGCCTCGGGATTTTCCCGACCGAGGAATTGCGCGGCGAGGGCGCCATGATCTCCACGCTGGACGATATGCTGACCTGGCTCGCGCATCTGCGTTCAACCAGCAAGACGGTGGGCAGCGAGGCCAGCTGGCGCCAGATGACCACCCGCGCCACGCTGAATAACGGGCTGTCCGTGCCTTATGGGCTGGGCCTGATGCTGCACGGCTACCGGGGCGTGGAGGTGATCCACCATGCCGGCGGCGTGGTCGGCGGCACCTGCCAGATGATCACCGTGCCCAGTCACGCGCTCGACATCATCATCATGACCAACGGCGCGCAGGCCAATCCCATGGACCTGGGCTACAGCATCATCGACACCATGCTGGGCGACGCCTTGCCTGCCGCCGCGCGCGAAAAGGCTGCCGCCGCGCGTTTCCAGCCTATGCTGGGGACGCGCTACCATTCCGGCGCCTCCGGGCTGGTATGCGGCTTTACCGAAGCGCCGGAAGGGAAGCTGGGCCTGAGCTTCCTGGACAGCCTGCCGGTGCCGATGACGGAACACGATGCCAGCTTGCGCATCGGTTTCGAGGAGTTGGCGCTGGGGCCGCTGGAAGTGCCGGCCGCCGCGCTGGCGATGGAAGGCCAGCAGGCGCCGCCCACGCTCACGCTCAGCGAGGGCGGCCGTGCCGAGCGCTACGAGCGCCTGCCTGCCACGCCGCCGGCCCTGGCCGAAGTGGGCCTGGCCTTGCTGGGCCGCTACCACGCGCCGGACCTGGGAGCCGATGCGCTGATGCGCTTCGACGGCGCCCAGCTGAAACTGGAAGTGTTCGGCGCGCACGGCTGCGACGTCATGGTGCTGGAAGCGTTTTCGGACCTGGTGTTCGGCCTGCGCTTCGGCGGTGAATACCCGCCCTTGCGCGGTGTGCTCAGCGCCGAACGGTCGGACGGCGCGGTCAAGGCGTTCCGCATCAACACGCACCGCACCCGCAACCTGCGCTTCGAGCGCCTGGCCGACTGAAGGGAGGCGCGATGAAATTCTTTATTGCCCAGTTGGCCACCGAGACCAATACCTTCGCCACCACGCCGACCGGCCGTGGCGGCTTCGAGGAATGCGGCATTTTCAGGGGCGACGGCAGCCGCGAGGATCCGGACGGCACCGGCGCCATCATGCACGCCTGCCGTTCGATGATGGAAGCCGACGGCCACCAGGTCGTTGAAGGCCTGTGCACGCTTGCCGAGCCCTCCGGCCGCACCGTGCGCGCAGTGTACGAGGAGCTGCGCGAAATGCTGCTGGAAGACCTGCGCGCGGCCCTGCCGGTCGACGCGGTGCAGCTGATGCTGCATGGCGCGATGGCGGCGGACGGCTATGACGATTGCGAAGGGGACCTGCTGGCGCGCGTGCGCGAAATCGTCGGCCCCGGCGTACCGGTGGGCGCAGAGCTGGACTTGCACTGCCATTTCACGGAACTGATGCGCGCCTCGGCGGACGTCATCATCGCCTTCAAGGAGTATCCGCACACCGATATCGCCGAGCGCGCGCGGGAGCTGTACCGCATCCTGGCCGACACGCACGCCGGGCGGGTGCGGCCGGTCACCGCTGTATTCGACTGCAAGATGGTAGGCGCGTGGCAGACCACGCGCGAGCCGATGAAGGGTTTCGTGCAGCGCATGCAATCCTTCGAGGGGCGGGACGGCGTGCTGTCGGTGTCGCTGGGCCACGGCTTCCCGTGGGGCGACGTGGCCGATTCCAGCGCCAGGCTGTGGGTCGTCACCGACAACGACACGGCGCTGGCAGAAAATCTGGCCGCGCAACTGGCGCACGAGTTCTGGAACCTGCGTGAACTGGCCGGCGTGCAGGTGCTGCAGCTCGACGCCGCATTGAACCAGGCCCTGAACCTGGCCCTGGAGCAGGCCACGGCGCAGAATCCCGGTCCCGTGGTGCTGGCCGACGTGGCCGACAACCCCGGCGGCGGCGCGCCCGGCGACGCCACCTTCGTGCTGCGGCGGCTGATCGAACGCGGCATCGGCAACGTCGCCATCGGCGCCTTCTGGGACCTCGGTGCGATCCAGATCTGCAAGGACGCCGGCGTGGGCGCAACCATGGATCTGCGCATCGGCGGCAAGTGCGGTCCCGCCTCGGGCCAGCCGCTGGACCTGCACGTGACCGTGCGCGCGGTCGTCGAAGGCCATAGCCAGAGCGCGTCGGCCGTGGGCGGGCGGGTGGGGCTGGGCACCTGCGTCTGGGTGGAAGGGCCGAACCGGGTGCACATCCTGCTGGCGTCGCTGCGCGGCCAGATCTTCTCGCCCGAAGCCTTCACCGGTGTCGGCCTGAGCCTGGAGGACAAGAAGCTGGTGGTGGTGAAATCCGCCGTCCACTTCCACGCCGAGTTCGCGCCCATCGCCAGCACGGTGCTGTACGCCTCCACCCCCGGCGCCATCGCGCCCGATTTCGCGGCCCTGCCGTACCGGGTGCGCAACCTCGACTACTGGCCGCGCGTGGCCCAACCGCACGCGGCCTGGCGCTAAACCCATTGACCGGAACGGACTTTCCCATGCTATTGCTACGTAAACCCTACCTGCTTTTCCTCGGCGACGCCACCTCACCCGTCACCGCCAAGACCGCTCTCGGCGTGGCCGAATGGTGCCCGGCCGACGTGGTTGGCGAACTGCGCTTTGCCGGCGCCACCGTCACTACCGGCAAGCCCGCGCTGAGCGTGGCGCAGGCCGTCGCCGCCGGAGCCGGTTCGCTGCTGATCGGCATTGCACCCGCAGGCGGCCAGTTGCCGCCGCACTGGCTGCCGACCCTGATCGAGGCCGCCGCTGCAGGCCTGGACATTGTCAGCGGCCTGCATACGCGCCTCAGCGGCATACCCGAGCTGGTGGCCGCCGCCGCTGCGGCAGGCGTGCAGCTGCACGATGTGCGCCACGGCGACTGGCCGCGCGTCACCGGCACCGGCCGCAAGCGCCCGGGCCGGCGCCTGCTCACGGTGGGCACCGATTGCGCGCTCGGCAAGAAGTACACCGCGCTGGCGCTGGCCCGCTCGCTACAGGCGCGCGGCGTAGCCGCCACCTTCCGCGCCACCGGACAGACCGGCATCATGATCTCCGGCGGCGGTGTCGCCATCGATGCGGTGGTGGCCGACTTCATCGCCGGCGTGGCCGAGCAGCTTTCGCCCGACAACCACGCCGGCCACTGGGACGTGATCGAAGGGCAGGGCTCGCTGTTCCACCCCGCCTATGCGGGCGTCAGCCTGGGCCTGCTGCATGGCTCGCAGCCGGACGCGCTGGTGCTGTGCCACGATCCCAGCCGCACCCACCTCGACGCGCTGCCCGGCTATCAGACCCCGCGCCTGGAGAACGCCATTGAAATGTATCTGCAGGCCGGCCGGCTGACCAATCCCGCCGTCCGCTGCATCGGCATCAGCGTCAATTCCTCGTCGCTGGGCGAGGCCGCCTGGCGCGCCTACCGGGACCGCATCGAGGCCGAGCTGGGCCTGCCCGTGGTCGACCCCATCCGAGGCGGCGTCGAAGCGCTCGCCGCCGCCATCACACATCAACAGGAGACTTGCCATGACAATTGAATGCACCATCACGCTGGAAAGCTGGCCCTTGCAGGAACCGTTTGAAATCTCCCGTGAGACGATGACGGCCATCGACGTGCTGGTGGTGAGCCTGCGCGACGCGCATGGCACCGTCGGCCGGGGCGAGGCCGCCGGAGTGCCCTACGACGGCGAGACGCCGCAGTCGATCGCCGCGCAGATCGGTGCGGTGGCGCCGCTGCTGCGGGCCGACGTGTCGCATGCGGAGCTGGCGCAATGGCTGCCGGCCGGCGGCGCGCGCAACGCGCTCGACTGCGCGTTGTGGGACCTGCGCGCGCGGCAGGCGGGCCAGCGGGCCTGGCAGCTGGCCGGACGCGTTCATGCGGCGCCCGTGCTGACCGCCTACACGATTGGACTCGGAACGGAAGCGGATGTGCGCCGCAAGATCCGCGCCGCGCGCCACTTCCCCTTGCTGAAGCTGAAGGCCGACGCCACCCGCCACATCGACATGGTGCGCTTCGCGCGCGAGGAGCATCCGCACGCCCGGCTGGTGATCGACGCCAACCAGGCCTGGAACCGCCAGCTGCTGGAGCAGATCCTGCCTGAATTGCAGGCCCGCGGCGTGGAATTGATCGAACAGCCGGTGCCGCGCGGCAGCGACGCGCAGCTCGATGGACTGCAGTCGCCTATCCCGCTGGCGGCGGACGAGTCCTGCACCGACCGCGGCTCGCTGGACGCCCTGGTCGGCCGCTATCAGTACGTCAACATCAAGCTCGACAAGTGCGGTGGCCTGACCGAGGCGCTGGCGCTGGCGCGCCGCGCCAGGGAACTGGGCTTCGAGCTCATGGTGGGCAATATGGGGGGCACTTCGCTGGCCATGGCGCCTGCCCACCTGGTGGCACAGGAATGCACCTACGTCGACCTGGATGGACCGCTGCTGCTGCGGGAAGACCGGGCCGCAGCCATGCGCTACCAGGCTGCGTTGCTGAGCGCTGCGGAGCCGGACCTGTGGGGATGACATTTGACAGCGCAGGCATGACCCGCAAGGACTGCATCGCGCTCGATGCGCAGGATGCGCTCGCCCCCTTGCGCGCGCATTTCGAGCTGCCCGAAGGCGTGATTTACCTCGACGGCAACTCGCTGGGGGCGGCGCCCGCCGCAGCCATGGCGCGCGCGCGGCAAGTGATCGCCCAGGAATGGGGGCAGGGGCTGATACGCAGCTGGAACACGGCCGGCTGGTTCGCACTGCCGAAGCGCCTGGGCGACCGGATCGCGCCGCTGATCGGTGCCGCAGGCGGCGAAGTGGCGGTGACCGACACCACCTCCATCAACTTGTTCAAGGCGCTGGCCGCCGCGCTGCATTTGCAGGCCCATCACCCGTCGCACGGCGGGCGGCGCGTCATCGTCACTGAACGCGGCAACTTCCCGACCGACATCTATATCGCCCAGGGCCTGTCGTCCTGGCTGGCGCGCGGCTACACGGTGAGGCTGGTCGATTCGGCCGCCGAGCTGCCAGCCGCAATCGATGCCGACACGGCGGTGGTGATGCTGACCCACGTGAACTACCGCACCGGCTACCAGCACGACATGGCCGCCGTCAGTGCGCAGGCCCATGCGCGGGGCGCGCTGATCATCTGGGATCTGGCGCATTCGGCCGGCGCCGTGCCGCTGGCGGTGGCGGCGGACGGCGCCGATTTCGCGGTCGGCTGCGGCTACAAGTACCTCAACGGCGGTCCGGGTGCGCCGGCATTCATCTGGGTGCCCCGGCGCCACCAGGCCGGTTTCATGCAGCCGCTGTCGGGCTGGTGGGGACACGCCGCGCCGTTCGACATGGCGCCCGATTTTGCGCCCGCCGCAGGCATCGGCCGCGCGCTGTGCGGCACGCAGCCCATGGTGTCGCTGGCGCTGGTCGAGTGCGGGCTGGACGTGTTCGCGCTCACCACCATGGAGGCGCTGCGCGCCAAGTCGCTGGCGCTGACGGATCTGTTCATCGGCCTGGTGGAAACGCGCTGCGCCGGCCGCGGGCTGGAGCTGGTCACGCCGCGCGAGCATGCGCGACGCGGCAGCCATGTCAGTTTCACGCACCCGCACGGCTACGCGGTGATGGCCGCGTTGATTGCGTGCGGCGTGATCGGCGACTACCGGGAGCCCGCCATCATGCGCTTCGGCTTTGCGCCCTTGTACACCGGCTTTGCCGATGTGTGGGACGCGGTGGAGATCCTGCGCCAGATCCTGGCGCGGCAGGACTACGATGTCGCGGCCGAACGCGGAGCGGTGACATGACGGCGCGGAGCGGCAATGAGCAGTGGCACGGGGCGCGCATGGATTTCAGCAAGTCGATGAGCTACGGCGACTACCTCGCGCTGGACAGCATCCTCACGGCGCAGCACCCGCTGTCGCCCGCGCACGACGAGATGCTCTTCATCGTCCAGCACCAGGCCAGCGAACTTTGGATGAAGCTGATGCTACATGAACTGCACGCCGTCCGTGCCGCGGTGCGGCAGGGCGCAGTGGCGCCCGCTTGCAAGATGCTGGCGCGGGTGGCGCGCATCATGGACCAGCTGGTGCACGCCTGGGACGTGCTGGCCACCATGACGCCGCCGGAGTACACGGCGCTGCGCCCTTATCTCGGCGCGTCGTCGGGCTTCCAGTCGTTCCAGTACCGCGAGATCGAGTTCATCCTCGGGAACAAGAATGCAGCCATGCTGGCGGTGCATGCCAGCGTGCCGGACCGCCACGCGCGGCTGGAGGAAGAGCTGAACGCCCCCTCGCTGTACGACGAAGCGGTTCATCTGCTGGCGCGCAGCGGCTTTTCCATTGCACCGCAGCGGCTGGATGGCCGCTGGTCCCGGGCCACCGAGGCAGACAGCTCGGTGCGAGCGGCGTGGCTGGAGGTATACCGCGAGCCGTCGCGGCACTGGGCACTGTACGAGTTGGCTGAAAAGCTGGTCGACCTCGAGACCGCGTTCCGGCTCTGGCGCTTCCGCCACGTGAACACGGTGGAACGCATTATCGGTTTCAAGGCCGGCACCGGCGGTACGGCGGGCGCCAGCTACCTGCGCAAGATGCTGGACACGGTGCTGTTCCCGGAACTGTTCGCGCTGCGCACCCAACTATGAAAATGAAGACGAAAGAAGGCATGGAATTCAGAATCAAGGAGCAGGACACGCGCAGCGGCTGCATCGCGGTGGGCGTCTTCGAGCAGGGCCGCCTGTCGGCGCAAGCGAAGCAGCTGGACGGCGAGGGCGCTATCACGCAAGCGATGCGCTCGGGCGACATCAGCGGCAAGCCCGGTTCCACGCTGCTGCTGCGTGGCGTGGGCGGCGTGGCGCGCGTGCTGCTGGTCGGATTGGGCGCGCAGGGCGCGTTAACGGAAGGCGCTTTCGGCGCGGCGGTGCGGGCCATGCTGGCGGCGTTCGCGCCGCTGGGGGCGGCGCAGGCAACGGTTGCGCTGCCGCTCGATGAGGTGGCGGGGCGCGGCCAGGCGTGGGCCATCGGCTGCGTGGTGGCTGCCGCGCGCGACAGCGTGTTCCGCCGCGATGGGCTAAAGAGCCGCAAGCAAGCCACGTCCGCCGGGGTGAAGCGCATCGTGCTGGCCGCGCGGCCGGATGGCGAGGCCAAGGCCGCGCTGGCCGAGGCGCTGGCCACCGCCAACGGCGTCGATCTGTGCAAGGAACTGGGCAACCTGCCAGCTAACATCTGCACGCCAGCCTACCTGGCCGAAGCAGCCCGCAAGCTGGGCCGCGAGTGGGGCACCGGCGTGCAGGTGCTCGACCGCAAGCAGATCGAACAGCTGGACATGCGCTGCCTGCTGGCGGTGGCCGACGGCAGCGACGTGCCGCCGCGCTTCATTATCCTGAAGCACATGGGCGGCAAGCCCCGGCAGGCGCCGGTGGTCCTGGTGGGCAAGGGCATCACCTTCGACTCGGGCGGCATTTCGATCAAGCCCGGCGCCGGCATGGAGGAGATGAAGTACGACATGTGCGGCGGCGCCGCAGTGCTGGGCGCCTTTCGCGCCATCGCAGAAATGGGCCTGCCCTTGAACGTGATCGGCCTGGTGGCGGCGTGCGAGAACATGCCTTCCGGGCGTGCCGTCAAACCCGGCGACATCGTCGCCTCGATGAGCGGCCTGACCGTGGAAGTGCAGAACACCGACGCGGAAGGGCGCATGGTGCTGTGCGACGCGCTTGCCTACGCGGAGCGCTTCAAGCCTGCCGCCGTGGTCGATATCGCCACGCTGACGGGCGCTTGCGTGTCGGCGCTGGGCCACCACCATTCCGGCCTGTTCACCCGGCACGACGCGGCGCACGACGCGCTGGCCGGCGAGCTGCTGTCGGCCGGGCGCGCCAGCGGCGACCTGGCCTGGCGCATGCCGCTGGGCGAGGCCTACCAGGAGCAGATCAAGTCCGAGTACGCCGACCTGGCCAACCTCGGCAGCCCCGGCGCGGGCAGCATCACGGCGGCCTGCTTCCTGGAGAATTTCACGCGCGCCTATAGCTGGGCGCATCTCGATATCGCCGGAAGCGCCTGGGGCGGGAGCGGGACCAAAGGCGCCAGCGGCCGCCCGGTGCCGTTGCTGGTGGCATTCCTGCTGGCGCGTGCGCGCGGCTGAAGGGCGGGCCAACAGGCGGCCTTGATATCCGTTTGGATATCAAGGCGGCTGAAAACGTCATTGGACGCGAATTTTTGTCTGCGATATCGTGCAATCGGCCGAACACGGCTTAAAAAAACGATAAAAATATCGGAGACAAAAATTGACCAAGACCTTATCGCTATGGGGCGCGTGCGCCCTGATGGCCACTTCCTTGCTGTCCACCCACGCGACCAACGCCGCCGCGCAGGCAGCGCCCCCGCCCGTCACGTTCCAGAACGCCGCCGTCCATGATCCTTCGGTGATCAAGTCCGGCGGCACCTACTATGTGTTCGGCTCCCACCTGGCGTCGGCCAAATCCACCGATCTGATGCGCTGGCAGCAGATCACCGATTCCGTCAGCGCCACCAACAAGCTGTTCCTGAACGGCGCCAGCAACGTGTACACCGAACTGGCCGAGACATTCAGCTGGGCGCAGACCAGCACGCTGTGGGCGCCGGACGTTATCCGCCTGGCCGACGGCAAGTACTACATGTACTACAACGCCTGCAAAGGCGATTCCCCGCGCTCGGCCCTGGGCATTGCCGTCGCGGACAATATCGAAGGTCCGTACGTGAACAAGGGCGTGATCCTGAAGTCCGGCATGTGGGGCCAGGCCAGCCATGACGGCACCATTTACGACGCGCTGAAGCACCCCAACACGGTCGATCCGAACGTGTTCTTCGATAACGGCGGCCGGCTCTGGATGACCTATGGTTCCTACTCCGGCGGCATCTTCATCATGCAGATGAATCCAGCCAACGGCATGCCGCTGCCGAACCAGGGCTACGGCAAGCGCCTGATAGGCGGCAACCACGCCCGCATCGAAGGCGCGTACGTGATGTACAGCCCCGCCACGCAGTACTACTACCTGTTCACTTCATTCGGCGGACTGGATGCCGGCGGCGGCTACAATATGCGCGTGGCGCGCTCCGCCTCGCCGGACGGCCCGTACGTCGACGCCCAGGGCGTCAGCATGGCCAGCGTCAAGTCCGATCCCGCCAGGCCGTTGTTCGACGACGCCTCGATTGCTCCCTACGGCGTGAAAATCATGGGCAACTTCCTGTTCGAGCGCAGGATAGGCGACGCCGGCACAGGCATCGGCACCGGCTATGTCTCGGCCGGCCACAATTCGGCTTATTACGACGCGGCCACCGGCAAGCATTTCCTGATCTTCCACAGCCGCTTCCCCGAACGCGGCGAACAGCACGAGATCCGCGTGCACCAGATGTTCATGAACGCCGATGGCTGGCCGGTGGTGGCGCCGTACCGCAACACCAACGAAACCCTCACGGCGGTGCGCCGCGAATTCGTGCTTGGCGACTATATGTTCGTCAATCACGCCAAGGACATTTCCGCCACCATCAAGAAGTCGCGGCTGATCACCCTGAATACGAACGGCACCGTCAGCGGCGCCGCTTCCGGCACCTGGACCCTGACGGGCACCAACCGCATCGAGATCAACCTGCCGGGCTCGTCGCCGTTCAAAGGCGTGTTCCTCAGCCAGTGGGACGAAACCTCGAAGAGCTATGTGATGACGTTCTCCGCCACCTCGCGCGAAGGCGTTTCCATCATGGGCAGCCGCCTGATTCCCCGCACCGATGCGCAGGTGACCGCGGCCGTCTACAACGAACTTAGTCTCGGCAACACCAGCGCGGTAACCGGCAACCTGACCCTGCCGACGCTTGCCGCGCGCGACGCGGTTATCCGCTGGACATCGTCGAATCCGGCCGTATTGAGCAATACGGGCGTGGTCACCAGCCCGGCCAGCGACGTCACACTCACGCTGACGGCCACCATCACCAAGGGCACCTCGACTGTCGTCAAGACCTTCACTGTCACGGTCCGCAAGATCGGCGGCATGCTGGCCCACTATGCTTTCGACGGCAGCCTTGCCGATTCGACCGGCACGTTCGGCGCCGGCAGTGTCATCGGCAGCAAGATCGACGCCGCAGGCGGCAGCATGGCTTACGAGGCCGGCATGAAGGGCAGCGCGGCCGTCTTCAACGGCGCCAGCGGCGTGCGCCTGCCCAATGGCCTGATCTCGACCAACAGCTACACGGTGGCCATGTGGCTCAAGCCGGCGCAGTTGACCGCCTTCACCACCACCTTCTTCGGCGCCCGCAACGGCGATTCGTGGATCAGCCTCTTGCCTAGGGGGCATGACGGTGTCGGCGGCGCGACCATGCTGTGGTCCGGCACGGCGTGGTACGACGCCGGCCTGGGCATGACTATCCCAACGGGGCAGTGGTCGCATGTGGCGCTCACCGTCAACAACGGCGCCGTCAGCGTGTACGTCAATGGCGCCAAGCGTTTCGGCGGCGTGAATTTCCCGAACGTGTTCACCACCACCAGCGGCGTATTCGCGCTGGGCGTGAACTGGTGGGACGTGCCGTACAAAGGCGCGATGGACGATCTGCGCATCTACGGCTCGGCATTGACCGACGCCGAAATTTCCAGCCTCGCGCGCTGAACCAGGGAGAAACAACATGACTGACATGCTGAAAAAGATGCTGCTGTCCTTGCTGTTCGGAACAACGTGTGCCACGGCTTCCGCCGGCGTAATCAGCTTCGACGATCTGTCCGGCGACTTCACGGAAGCGATTGCAGCCGGCTACCAGGGCCTGGTCTGGGAGAACATGGGCGCGATCCGTTCGGATGCGTTTCCCGGCAGCGGCTACGAAGCGGGTACGGTTTCGCAGGCCAACGCGGCCTACAACCGCGATGGCGGCACGGTGGCGATTTCGAAGGCGGGGGCGGGCACGTTCGACTTCGCCGGCGCCTTCTTCACGTCCGCCTGGTTCGAGCAGGAACTCGCATTCGAGGGCTACCTGAATGGCCAGCTGCTGCACGCGACGGCAACGTCCTTCGTCATCGACACTGTCACGCCCTTGTGGGTGCAGCTGAACTGGGGCGGGATCGATACGCTGGTCATCTACAACAGCAGCGGCACCCAGTGGGCCATGGACGACATGGCCGTGCCCGAGCCGCCGTCGCTGGCGCTGTTCGGCGCGGCCGCGATGGGGCTGGTGCTGGCGCGCCGCCGCTCCCGCCGGCAGTAGAGCGCTTTGTATCCCAGTGTATCCGGCCCGCGCCTGGATACGCTGGGAGCGCGTTTTGACATGCGCTGGACATCTGCACGATACAGCTGCAAGGTGTAATGTCTGCATCGACAATCACTTCAGACGAGGCAGACAGATGAAACGCATTTCTTTGGCGCTGGCCGGCAGCTTGGCCGGCATCGTGATGGCAGCAGCGGTGGGCGGCGCCTCGGCCGCACCGGCCGCAGCTTCCGCTCCATTCCGCAGCAACCTGCCGGTGGAAGGCACGGCGCCCGGCTTCGACGGCGCGGTCACCTGGCTCAATTCGGCTCCGCTTACTTCCAGGCAGCTGCGCGGCAAAGTGGTGCTGGTCGATTTCTGGACCTACTCCTGCATTAACTGCATCCGTACCGTGCCCTACGTGCGCGCCTGGGCCAGCAAATACCGCGAGCACGGGCTGGCGGTGGTGGGCGTGCACACGCCGGAATTCAAGTTCGAGCAGGACCTGACCAATGTGAACGCCGCCGTGGGCCGCTTCCAGATCGATTTCCCGATCGCCGTGGACAGCAACCAGGCCATCTGGCAGGCATGGGGCAATCGCTACTGGCCGGCCTATTACCTGGTCGACGCCAGCGGCAAGATCCGCTACAAGCAGTTCGGCGAAGGCGATTTCGACAAAATGGAACGCGCCATCCAGTCGCTGCTGGCCGAAGCACGCGGCAGCGCGGTCGATATGGGCCTGGTGAATCCCCCCGCCACTGCCGAGCAGGCGGCGCCCGATCTCGGCAACATCCGTTCCGGCGAAGCCTATATCGGCTACCGTCAGGCGGCCAATTTCAGTTCGCCCGAACGCCTGCGGGAGGACCGTCCGCAGCAGTACACCGTGGGCGCGCTGCGCCTGAATGAATGGGGCTTGTCCGGGCAGTGGACGGTGGGCGCCGAGAGCGCGATGGCCGGCCAGCCGGATGCGGGCGTGGCGCACCGCTTCAGCGCGCGCGACCTGCACCTGGTGCTCGGGCCAGGCAAGGCCGGCGGCAGCGTGCGCATCAAGGTGACGCTGGACGGCCAGCCGCCGGGTGCGGACCACGGCGCCGATATCGACGCGGAAGGCAACGGCGTGATCAATGCCACCCGCCTGTACCAGCTGGTGCGCCAGTCCGGCAAGGTGCGCCAGCGCCGCTTCGAGATCCGCTTCCTCGACAAGGGCGCCGAAGCTTACGCCTTCACCTTCGGCTAAGCAGCTTTAATTCGACACGCGCCCAGATCGGCGGTTTACCGGCTGCCATGGTGAAATTGCTCAAAGGCGGGAACGAAACCGTGGTGTGGAATTTTATTCCTCCGCTTGGGCGATTTTGTAATTGCGCCGCAAGCTGGCCGCCGGCACAATCGGGTTCACTTTTTCTCACGAATGGCGTTGATGAACCCAGGCGCACAATTCATCCCGGCCGTCTTGCTGGCGGCGTGGGCACTTTGCTCGCAGGCCGCCGGCGCACCGGCCATTTCCCTTTACGCGGGCAAGCCTGTGCCGTCGTGGCAGGTAACCGTGGCCGGCTTCGAAAGCCCCGAGCAGGTACTGCGGGGCGGCTCGCTGACCCTGGCCAAGCCCGCAGACTCCTACGCCCCCAACGGCATGGTGGGCGCCAGCGCCGGGCCAGCCGCAGGGAAGCGAGGCGCACTGACCTTGCGCTGGAAGGACGCCTGGTTTGCCAGCCTGCGCCTGGATGGCGGCGCGCCGCTCGACCTGCGCCCCTACCTGGCCGCCGGCACGCTGGAATTCGATATCAATGTGCGCGAGCTGTCCAATGGCGGCATGTACGTCGCCATGCGCTGCGGCCCGGAATGCAACCGCAAGGTGCCCTACGTCCTGCCGGGCCGCGCGCTGCAGGGCAAGGGCTGGCAGCGCCTGTCGTTCTCGCTGTCCTGCTTTGCCCGCGAAAAGGACGACTTCAGCCAGGTGCCGATGCCGTTCGCGCTGGAAGGCAACGGCGCCGGCGAAGTGGCCGTGGCCAATGTCAAGCTGGTTCGGAAGGGCAAGCCCAATGCCGAATGCCCGGACTACCGCACCGTCGCCGTCACGCCCGCGCCGCTGACCCACGCCTGGGCGCTGGGCAAATGGGAGGCGCGCCATGAGCAGAAACTGGCCGAGCTGCGCAAGCTCAAGGAAGCAGGCAAGAATCCCGGCATCGTCTTCATTGGCGACTCCATCACCGAGGGCTGGGAAAAGGCCGGGCTGCCGGTGTGGAAGCGCTACTATGAGCAATACAACGCGCTGGCGCTGGGCTTCGGCGGCGACCACACGGAAAACGTGCTGTGGCGCCTGCGGCACGGCGAAATCGACGGCATAGCGCCCAAGGTTGCGGTGCTCATGATCGGCACCAACAACGCGGGCGACCGGCAGGACGAACCCGAGGCCACCGCCGCCGGCATCAAGGCCATCGTTGACGAGCTGCGCCGCCGCCTGCCGGACACCAAGGTGCTGCTGCTGGCCATTTTCCCGCGCGACGAGCAGCCATCGGGATCGCTGCGCCGCCTCAACGAGCGGGTGAACAAACTCATTGCCGGCTATGCCGACGGACGGCAGGTTTTCTTTGCCAACCTCAACGCCGCGATGCTGAACCCGGACGGCTCGCTGCCGCGCGAGCTGATGCCCGACATGCTGCATCCCGGCGAGAAGGGCTACGAAATCTGGGCAAGGGAGCTGGGTCCGCACCTGGAAAAACTGCTGGCGGACGCACCCGAAGCGGCCAGGGAGGCTGTCGCATGCGCCACCAATGCCGCGCCGCGCACCGTCGACTATCCATGGATGTCGATGGCACGCTGGCGCCGGATGCACGAGGAACAGGCCGCGCGCGCCGCGCAGGGCGATATCGAGGTGATGTTCGTCGGCGACTCGCTTACCGAGATGTGGCCAAAAGCGCAGTGGGACGCGAACTTCGGACGCCTCAAGGCCGCCAACTTCGGCATCGGCGGCGACCACACGGGCAACCTCCTGTGGCGCCTGCGGAACCCGGCCATTGCCGCGCTCACGCCCCGGCTGGTGGTGTTGATGATAGGCGTGAACAACATCAATCTGTGCGGCGAACGGCCGGAGCAGGTGTTCACCGGCATCCAGGCCGTGGTGGCGCGGCTGCGCCAGCAGTATCCGGGCGCGCGCATCCTGCTCAATGCAGTGCTGCCGGAAGGCGCACTGCCGGACGCGCCCGAACGCCGCCACGTGGCGGCGCTCAACCAGATGGTCAAGACACTGGACGACGGCAAGAACGTATTCTTCCACGACTACGGCGCGCGCTTCTTCGGCGCAGACGGCAAGCTGTCGGCGCAGCTCCAGCCGGATTTCCTGCACATGTCGGAACAGGGTTACCAGGTCTTTGCCAGCGCGATCCGGCCCGATATCGAGCGCTTGTTGAAGGCTGAGCCGGCCGCAGGCGCCGCCTTGTCCGCGCCGGACGACGTGCGGGCCTTGCCGCCGCCGCCGCCCGGCTTCGCCGATCCGCAGCCCGGCGCCGCGCAAGGAACGTTGCAGGAATTTGCCTACCAGTCGGTGGTGACGGGTACGCAGCGCAAGGCCAGCGTCTACCTGCCAGCCGGTTACTCGGCCCAGCGCCGCTACCCGGTGCTGTACCTGTTGCACGGCATAGGCGGCAGCCAGGATGAATGGCGCGGCTACGTGCGCGCCAACGCGGTGCTCGACCGGCTGATCGCCGGCGGCGAGGCCGTGCCGATGATCGTCGTCATGCCCAACGGCCGGGCGCTGGCCGACGACCGGCCGCCGCCGGCCGAACGCACCTTCTCGCCCGGACACGTGGCGGCGTTTGCGGCATTCGAGCGCGACTTGCTGGAATCGCTGATACCGGCCATCGACAAGGCCTACCCGACCCTGGCCGGGCGCGGCCAGCGCGCCATCGCCGGGCTGTCGATGGGCGGCGGCCAGGCGCTGAACTTCGGCCTCGGCCATCTGGACACGTTTGCCTGGGTGGGCGGCTTTTCCTCCGCGCCCAACACGCGCCCCGCAGCGGTCTTGCTGCCCGACCCGGCCGCTGCGCGCCGCCAGCTGCAACTGCTGTATCTGTCGTGCGGCAGCCAGGACGGGTTGATCGGCGTGTCGCAGCAAGTCCGCCGCTACCTGCGCGAGCACGGCGTGCCGCATGTCTGGAATGTGGACGGTTTTGGACATGACCGGGACAGCTGGGCCGAAAACCTGCATCACTTTGCCCGGCTGATTTTCCGTCCGGCGCGTTGAGCCTGCGCGCGGCCGGATTCGCCCCAAGCGGCTGCTGCCGGCTGTTATGATGCAAGGGAGAATGTAACTTTTTAGTGTTGAAATGCAAGATTTCTACAAGAAGGCGTTGCTGGCGCTCCTTCTGCTGGTGGTGGCGGATATGCTGCTGGCGTGCCTGTTCGTGTACCGGAGCTACCCCTCGTATTCCCTGCTGCCGGCGCAGGGGAGCGGCCCCAGCTGGCATTACCGGACCTATTCCGACGTGTCCACGCATGGCACATCGAGCGTGCGGCTCCACAGTTCGACGCGCGAGCGCCTGCGCTTTAACTTCCGGCTGACCGACGCCGCTCCCTATCCCTACGTTTCAACCGAGCTTGTGCTGGACGACAGGCAGGGCCGGCAGGCCCACGCGGACTGGTCGGCATACAGCACCATCACCTTCCTGGCCAAGTGCGCGCCGGCCGGCTCGATGACGCTGGTTATTTCCACCTTTGACGAGGCAATCTCGCGGCCCGGCAAGTTCGAGACCTACCGCTCGCCGGGCACCTATTTCCCCTGCAACGAGCGGGGCGTGCCGGTGTCGCTGGACCTGGCGCGGCTGACGCTGCCGGACTGGTGGTTCGAGCAGATGAAGCTCGACCTGTCGCACCAGGGTTACACGCTGGACAAGGTGGCGAAAATCGTTTTCGGCACCAGCGCCCACAGCGCGCGCAACGTCGATTCCTATCTTGAAATCAGCGGCCTGACCTTGCGCGGCCGCGATTACCGCTATCTGGCGGCGCTGGCCGCCATCATCCTTGCAAGCTGGCTGGGATTCGGCCTGTGGTTTGTCCGGGGGCATGCGCGCGCGCTGGTCGCCAGCCTGGATCACAAGATGAAAAAGGACCTGCCGCTGGTGGCATACCGCCAGTTGACGCTGGAACCTTACAGGGACAAGGAGAAGGCGTCCGTATTGCGCTTCATTGCCACCAACTATACCGATACCGCACTGGATCTCGAGCGCGTGGCAAATGAAACCGGCGCCAACCGCAACAAGGTCAATGAAGTGCTGAAAGCGGAACTCGGCATGACATTTACGAGCTACCTGAACAAGCTGCGGTTGACGGAAGCGGCGCGGCTGCTGGCCGAGAAGAACGGCGCGGCGGTGGCGGAGATCGCCTATTCGGTCGGCTACGCCAACGTGTCCTATTTCAACAAGCTGTTCAAGGAAGAATACGGCTGCACGCCGAAAGCCTTCCGCTCCCTCGCCACGCCCGCGGCCTAGCCGAGCCGCTGCAGGCGCCTGAGCGGTCGGCCGGCCTTTTAGTCACGATATTGATCGCTGCGATCATTCTTTGTCGAATATCCTAGTGCCCATGCAAGGCACTTATTATTCGACAAGGAGACGTATCAGATGAATGCTTCGACGCTGCGCCGCTGTGTGACCGGTGCGCTGGCCGCCGGCCTGTTCCCGGTGGCGCTCAACGTATCGGCCCAGGAAGCGCCCGTGGCCCAGGAAAAAGGTCCGGCCCCGGCCGACGCCATGCTGCATGCGCTGGCGGTGACCTACCCGACTCCTTACCGCGCCATGGAAACCGCCGAAGTGAAGGCGGTGCTGGACCGCGTGTTCGCCTACCTGGACAGCACGACGCCCGCTGAACTGATCAGCAAGAGCAGCGGCGCGGCGGTCACCGACCTGTCGCGCGCCGACCCTGATACGGTGCTCAAGCCGGGCGACTTCCGCCTGACCAGCTACGAGTGGGGCGTGACCTACCTGGGCATGCTGGCCGCCGGCGCAGCCACCGGCGACCAGCGCTACACCGACTACACCGTCAAGCGCCACCAGCTGCTGTCGCAGCTGACCAAGGCCTACTACCCGGCGGTGAAAGCCGACCCGAAGAACGCGCACGCGCCGATCAAGAGCTTCCTCAATCCGCACGCGCTGGACGACGCGGGCGCGCTGTGCCACAGCTTCATGAAGGCCAAGCTGGGCGGCTCGCCGGTCGATTACGGCCAGATGATAGGCATCTGCGGCGACTTCGTCACCAAGCAGGAATACCGCCTGAAGGACGGCACCCTGGCGCGCGGCGGCCCGGACGGCAAGGGCGGCGTGAAAATGCGCCCGCTGCCGGACACGCTGTGGCTGGACGACATGTTCATGGGCGTGCCGACCATGGCCTACCTGGGTGCCGTCTCCGGCGACCGCAAGCACTTCGACGACGCCGGCAAGCAGGTGCTGCAGTTCTCCAAGCGCATGTTCAATCCGCAGCTGGGCATCTATATGCACGGCTATGTGGAAGGCCTGCGCGACCATCCAGAGATGCACTGGGCGCGCGCCAACGGCTGGGCGGTAATGTCCATGGTGGAGATCCTGGAAGTGCTGCCGAAGAACCACAAGCACTACAAGGCGGTGCTCGAGCAGCTGCGCGCCCACATCAAGGGCCTGGCGTCGTACCAGACCCGGGACGGGTTCTGGCACCAGCTGATCGACCGCCCGGACACCTACCAGGAAACCTCTGCCACCGCCATCTACACTTATGCCATTGCGCGCGCCGTGAACCGCGGCTATGTGGATGCGCAAATGTATGGCCCGATGGCCAACCTGGCCTGGAACGCGGTGGCCAGCAAGGTCACCGCCAACGGCCAGATCGAAGGCATCTGCGTCGGCACCGGCATGGCGTTCGACCCGGCGTTCTACGCTTACCGGCCCACCAGCGTGAAGGCGGCGCACGGCTACGGCCCGGCACTGCTGGCCGGCGCCGAGATCATCGAGATGAACAAGAAGTTCAAGTTCGGCCTCAATGACAGCGGCTTGATGTACCAGGGGGCGCGTCAGTAGGGCGGGCGGCCGCAGTCCGTAGCGGCCGGTCACAGTTCCAGCACCAGCCTGCTGGATTGGCCGGGCTGGCCGGCCCATGAGACGCAGGTGCACATGCCTGCGCTTCGCATGGCCGGTGTCAGGCACACGTCGCGGTGCTGCGGCCGGCCCTGCAGGACAGGGGCGTAGCAGCTGCCGCACTCGCCGCGCTTGCATTCGTAGGAAACGAATACATCCGCCGCAATCAGCGCGTCCAATATTGACGTGCCTGGCTGCACTTCCACCGTCATCTGCGACAGCGCCAGTTCCACCGTGAGCGGGGCGTCCTCCGTCTGCGCACGGGGGCCGAAGCTCTCGAAGCGCATCGCGCCGGCCGGCCATCCGAGCTGCGAGCCCGTTTCGGCAAGGCTTTGCAGCAGCGCCACCGGGCCGCAGGCGTAGAATGTGCCGCCCGCGCGGTAGGGGCCGAGCAGGGCTGCAAGGTCGGCGCGGCCGTCTTCCTGCGACAGGTGCGGAACGATGGCGGCGTGCGGGATGGCGCGCAGCTCCTCCATCAGGACCAGCCGGTCCGCGCTGCGCGCCAGATAGTGCAGTTCGAACGGCATGCCCAGCGCATGCGCCATCGATACCAGGGGCGTGATGCCGATGCCGCCGGCGATCAGCACCACGCGCGCACTCTCCTGCGCAGCGCTCAGTGGAAAACTGTTGAACGGGCCGCTCACTTCGAGCGTGCTGCCGGCGCCGAATTCGTCGTGCAGGCAGCGCGAACCGCCCTTGCCGTGCGCTTCGCGCTGCACGGCGATGCGGTAAGTATCGGCCGGTCCCGCTACGCCGACCAGCGAATAGTGGTTCTCGAAAACGGTGCCGTCGGCAGCGGCGAAGCGCAGCACGATGTGCGCGCCGGGCTGCCAGTCCGGCAGCGGCGCGCCGTCCTGGCGCCGGATATGGAACTCCTTGACGGCCGCGCCGAGGGCGGCCACGCTGGCGATGACATGGCTCATGACCCAGGCCTCAGGCATGCGCCGGCGGGTTGAACGGGGAGGCGTCCAGATACTCCCATTCCAGCGGCTGTGGCGTGTCGCGCAGTATCCATTGCCCCACTTTGAATTCCCAGTAGCGGCGGGTGCCGCCGGTTTCGTTGTGCGGATCGTCCTGGTCCCATTGCACCGTGGCCGTGCCGGTCAGCTGCAGCAGCTGGCCGTGCACGAAGTCCGGGATGCACAGGCCGGCGCGCGGATCGGCAGTGATGTTGCCCAGCGTGTTGAACAGGCTGTTGCCGTGGTAGTCCGGGATGCGCAGCGTGGTGTCGTCCACCACCTTCACGAAGCCGGGCGTGCCGCCGCGGTGCGAGGCGTCGGCCCCGCTGGCCGTGTTATGGCTGGCCACGAAGACGGTGTCGGCCTGCTGGACGATGTCCGCCACCGTGCCGCGCAGCACCGTGCCATGCGCCGCCTGTACCGGCAGCGCCGGCTCGCCGGCCTGGCGCAGGTGGCGGCGCTGGATGTACTTGGGACAGTTCGGATAGGCCTCGCGGATCGCCACTTCGGCGCCGTGCGCATCGAGGTGCTGCACCGTGCCGTTGACGCGGTAGCGGCGCCGCGAACCGAGTTCGATGAACAGCATGCCGAGGTCGGAACCGGTTGCCAGGTTGGCCCACAGCGGGTCGGCCTGGTCGCGCTCCTTCTCCGCCACGTCGATCACGATGGCGCGGCCGCTGTCGGTGTGCAGGAAGCCCGGCTTGCCGAACACCAGCGAGGACCATACCTTGCCGTCCGCGCCGACGCTGGCCAGCACCGCCATGAACTGCTTGGCGATGAAGGGACGGGCGCCGCCGATGACGGTGTCCGTCAGCACCGCGATATTGCGGTCGGCGATGGCGGTCTCGCCTGCGCTTTGCTGCACCGCGCGTTCGCCGGCGTGAAAGAAATTGTGCTCGTTCATGACGCTCTCCCATCGGTATGATTGCTGTTGATGCTATTGTGCGAAATAATTCGGCAAACAAGAATGGGCGCCGTACGCAAATCACCATTTCGCCTGGAGTAATGAATGGATCAAGTCCACTTGATGAATGTGTTTGTCGCCGTGGGGGAGGAGGAGAGCTTCGCGGCCGCCGCGCGGCGCCTGGACCTGTCGCCGGCGGCGATTACCCGCGCCGTGTCGGCCCTGGAGGAGCAACTGGGCGTCAAGCTGCTGCTGCGCACCACGCGCAACGTCAGGATGACGGAAGCGGGGCGGCGCTATATGGACGACAGCCGCAACATCCTG
This sequence comes from Massilia sp. NBRC 108631, assembly GCF_059704565.1. Classification (NCBI taxonomy): domain Bacteria; kingdom Pseudomonadati; phylum Pseudomonadota; class Betaproteobacteria; order Burkholderiales; family Oxalobacteraceae; genus Massilia; species Massilia sp. NBRC 108631. Next base: position 24,672 of record NZ_BAAKJE010000281.1, on the reverse strand, counting down.
GCCAGCATCGCCGAGGCCAACGAGGCCGCCGCCGGCGTCAATTCGGCGCCCAAGGGCAATCTGTCGGTGACGGCGTCGGTGCTGTTCGGCAAGTCTTTCATCATGCCCTGCATCGTCCATTTCCTGGAACGCTACCCGGAGGTGGAGGTGTCGGCTTATTTCCTGGACCGGGTGGTCAATCTGGTTGACGAGGGCATCGATGTCGCGGTGCGCATCGGCCACCTGCCGGATTCGAGCCTGAAGGCGCTGCGGGTAGGGCAGGTGCGGCGCGTGCTGTGCGCGGCGCCCGAATACCTGGCCAAAAACGGCGTGCCCCAGCATCCGGCCGACCTGCTGCGCCATACCATTATTGCCGCCAGCGGCATTTCGCCGCGGGTGGAGTGGAAATTCGGCGCGGTGGACGATCCCACCATGGTGCGCATGAAGCCGCGCCTGATGGTGACAAGCAACGATTCAGCCATCGACGCCGCCGTGGGTGGGCTGGGCATCTGCCGCCTGCTGTCCTACCAGATCGCCGGCGAGCTGCAGGACGGGCGCCTGAAAATCATCCTGGCCGAGTATGAAGAGGCGCCGTGGCCGGTGCACGTGCTGCACCGGGAAAGCAAGTTCGGCTCGTCGAAAGTGCGCAACTTCATCGACCTGCTGGCGGCCCACTTGCGGGCGCATCCGCATTTGAACACGCCAGCTACTGTTCCCTCTGGCGAAATAATCAATTGACTCCGGCGCTGTTTCTCTCGCTGTTCCAAGTGCCTAGAATGGCCTCATCCGCTGCACTGTGCGGCGGGCCAGTCTGACCAACCAACGAGGGGAACCACCATGAAAGCAGCCATCATCATCCTGTCCGATCCCAAAGCCGGCGAAGAGGCTCTGGGACGCATGTTCAACGGCCTGGCCGCCGCCTACGATTTCAAGCACAAGGGCAGTGACGTCGGCATCTACTTCCAGGGCACCGGCACCCGCTGGCCTGGCGTGCTGGCGGCGGAAAGCCACCCGATCCACGCGCTCTACAAGGCAGTGGAAGACAAGGTGGTCGGCATTTCCTGCGGCTGCGCCGACGTGTTCGGCGCCCGCGAGGAAGTGGAGAAGGCGGGCTTCGACCTGATCACCGACAACAGCGTGCCCGGCACGTCCGGCCTGCCCAGCATCGCGCAGATCGCGGCGGACGGCTACACCGTCTTCACTTTCTGAGCAGGGCGCACGCGGTAGGATTTTCCCTTGGCCGCGTCGAACGCCAGCGTGTAGCCGATTGCGCTGCGCCGGCTGCGCGCCTTGACGCCATCCACGGTCACCGGCGCCGCCGTGCGGATCACGCAGCGGCCGCCCCGGCGGGCCTCGATGCGGGCCTCCTGCAGGCTGCCGTCTTTCCAGCCCAGGTCCACCACGAAGTTGCCGCGCCCGACCAGCCCTTTGACTTCGCCGTCCCGCCAGGCCGCCGGCAGCGCGGGCAGCAGGTGCAGTTCGTCGTTCTGGCTTTGCAGCAGCATCTCGATGGCCCCGGCCGTGCCGGCGAAGTTGCCGTCGATCTGGAACGGAGGATGGGCGTCGAACATGTTGGCGTAGGCGCCGCCATGCGAATCGCCCTCCCTGGTCAGCCGCAGCAGGTCGCGGAACAGCTTGTAGGAGCGGTCGCCGTCCAGCAGGCGGGCCCAGAAGTTGACCTTCCACGCCAGGCTCCAGCCGGTGCCTTCATCGCCGCGCAGTTCCAGCGCGCGGCGCGCGGCCTTGGCCAGCTCCGGCGTGGCCAGCGGCGAAATGATGCGCGCCGGGTGCAGCGCGTACAGGTGCGACACATGGCGGTGATGCGGCTCCACCTCGTCGAAGTCCTGGTACCACTCGAGCAGCTGGCCCTTCGCGCCTATCTGGAACGGGAACAGCTTTTGCCCGGCCGTCTTCACTTCCTTGCGGAACGCGTGGTCGGTGTTCAGCACCTTCCCGGCCGCATCCAGGTTGGCAAACAGGTCGCGGGCGATCGACATGTCCATGGTGGAGGCCACGCTGACGATGCCGGTTTTCCCGTCGCCGTAGCGGAACGCGTTTTCCGGGGAGGTCGATGGCGCCGTCACCAGGCGGCCTTGCGCATCGGGCTGCAGCCAGGCCAGCAGGAAGCGGGCCGCGTCCTTCATCACCGGATAGGATTGCTTCAGGAACTCGCGGTCGCCGGTGAACTGGTAGTGTTCCCACAGATGGCGCGTCAGCCACGCGCTGCCCATCGACCAGTTTGCCCATTTGGGATCGCCTTTGCCGAAATCGCCAACCGGGTTGCTGGCGGCCCAGATGTCCGAATTGTGGTGCACCACCCAGCCCGGGGCGTGGTAGAACGACGCCGCCGTTTCGCTGCCGGTGACGGACAGGTTGCGGATCAGGTCATTCATGGGCGAGAACAGTTCGCTCAGGTTGGCGCTTTCCACAGGCCAGTAGTTCATCTGCACGTTGATGTTGGTGGTGTAGTTGCTGCTCCATGGCGGACGCACGTGCTGGTTCCAGATGCCCTGCAGGTTGGCGGGGGCGTCCTTGGTGCGGGAGGAGGAGATCAGCAGGTAGCGGCCGAATTGCACGTACAGCGCCTCCAGGGCGGGATCGGACTGTCCGGCAGTGTGCTCGGCCAGGCGGCGGTCGGTGGGGATGGCGCTGCGGTCGGCTGCGGCTTGGCCCTTGCCCTGGTCCTTGCCCCGGTACTGGCCCAGCGTCAGCGACACGCGGTCGAAGTAACTGTGGAAGTCGGCGATGTGCGCTGCGCGCAAGGCCGCGTAGCCGCGCTGCGCGGCGCGCTCCAGGTGGCCGGCGGCCAGCGCGTGCTGGTCCTTGCCGGCGCTGTCCGGACACCGGTCGAAGCCGGCGAAGCTGGTCGCGGCCGACAGCAGCAGCACCACTTCCGACGCGTCGCCCACCTGCAGGCGCTTGCCTTGCGTGGCCAGTGTGCCGTCGGTGGCGACCGGCTTGACCATCAGTTCATAGCGCATGCCCTTGCAGCCGGACGGATCGTCCTGCGCCACGGGTTCCGCGTTGTAATTGATGTAGCTGGGGTCGACGCGGGCTGGCGCCTTGCCGCGCAGCGTCAGCATATTGTCCGCAGCAGTGGCCTCGGCGCGCAGCTGGCTGCGGGTTTCCAATGCGAGGTTGAGCGCGCGCGGCCGGTCGGCCGAGATGCGCACCACGATCACCTGGTCCGGGGCGGAGGCGAACACTTCGCGCCGATAGCGAACGCCGTTGGCGGTGAAGCTGGTGGTGGCGATGCCGTCGCGGATGTTCAGGTCACGCCTGTAGCCGGCGGCGGTGGCGCCCTTCAGGTCTTGCTGGATCAGCAGGTCGCCCAGCGGCATATAGCTTTCCGTGTAGCGGCCCTGTATCTTGTGCGTCAGCGCATAGGCGGCGGCGTAGTCGCCGCCGGCCAGCGCCTGGCGCACCTGGCCCAGCGCTTCGAACGCCCCCGGATTGACGTTGCTGCCCACCGGCCCGCCGCTCCACAGCGTCGCTTCGTTCAGCTGCAGCAGCTCCTGCTCGGGGCGGCCGAACACCATGGCGCCCAGCCTGCCGTTGCCGACGGGGAGGGCGTCGGTCCATACGGCCGCCGGTTTGTCGTAGTGCAGGGTCAGCGCGTCCGGGGCGGTGGATAGGGAGTTGGCGCTGGCGCTGGCGGCCAGGATGGCGGCCAGCGCCAACGCGGTGCGTATGGAGATCATCGCAACAGTCCTGTACATGTCAGTGGCTCCGCCGTGGACTGCTACTGCGTGCCGGCCAGGCCTGCGGTGGCATCAGCCGGCTGTGGCGGAAGGGGCGGGGGTGGGCAGCGCCAAATCGCGGCGGTGAATTCCAACTCATTGTTTCGTCCTAAGTGTGGGCGGAAAAGCGCCGCCGTGCGGTTGGCAGCTTGCTTGACTAAGCGTGATTGTATTGTATATATTAAGTGCACTCAAACTTTTTCTCCGTTCGCCCGGTAATGGTTCAAGTACCGGCCGGCAGCGGCGCCGGCGGATCCGGGCCGCCGGGGAGTGGCCACCCCGGACGACCTGGCCGATCATGCGGCGGCATCTTTTTTATCACTTGGAACGAGGATGGATCATGGAACGCATGGGCATGGTGATCGGAATAGATCCCGCCAGAATCGATGAATACCGGGCCTTGCATGCCGCAGTGTGGCCACAGGTACTGGCCACGCTGGCGGCGGCGAACGTGCGCAACTACACGATCTTCCTGCGCGAGCCGGAGAATTTGCTGTTCGGCTACTGGGAGTACCACGGCAGCGATTTCGACGCCGACATGCGCAGCGTGGCGGCCGACCCCGACACCCGGCGCTGGTGGACCTTCTGCGCACCGTGCCAGGCGCCGCTGGCCAGCCGCGCCGAAGGCGAACACTGGGCCATGATGCGTCCCGTGTTCCACATGGACTGAAGCAGCGGGTATTCCGGGATCGGCCAACGGAAATTTCGTTCCGGCGATTGGCCGTTTTCGTAATTGCGCTGCCTGTGCGCCCCCCGCACAATCGGGAGAGTCCACTTTAGCGAATCCCGCCGGTGACCCAAGCATACGATTCGTTACAGCGGCGTTCCCGCCGGCCTGCGCCCGGAAGGCGGCGCGCCAGCGAAGCGGCCTGCCGTTCGGCAGTATAAAAAAAGGAGAGGGAGCATGCTTTTGAAACCGATCGGTGCGCTGCTGTCGGCAGCACTGCTGATGTCGCTGTCCGCCCGGGCGGAAACGTATAAATGGGACGCCGTCGCCATGGGCGGGGCCGGCTATGTCACCGGCGTGATTCCGAGTAAATCCGAGCGCGGCGTTGTCTATATGCGCACCGACGTGGGCGGCGCCTACCGCTGGGATCCGCAGCGCGAGCGCTGGACCGCGCTGCAGGACTGGATAGGCGAGGAACGCTCCGGCTTGATGGGCGTGGAATCGGTGGCGGTCGATCCCAGGAATGCCGCCAATGTCTACCTGATGGCCGGCACGGATTACCTCAACGGCGGCAAGAGCGCCATCCTGCGTTCGCGCGACTATGGCCGCAACTTCGAGGTGCTCGACACCACGCCGCAGTTCAAGGTGCATGGCAACGGCATGGGACGGGGCAACGGCGAGCGGCTGCAAGTCGACCCGGGCGACAGCAACGTGCTGTATGCGGGCACCCGCCGCAACGGCCTGTTCAGGAGTAGCGACGCGGGCACGACCTGGAACCGTGTGGCGTCGTTGCCGGTCACCTCCACGCCGAACGACAACGGCATCGGCTTCGTGCTGCTGGATCCGGCCAGCGCCGACGGCGGTCCTGCGCAGCGCATCTTCATCGGCGTGTCTCGCCTGGAGCCGAACCGGCCCAACCTGTATTTCAGCTATGACGGCGGCGCAAGCTTCGAGCCGGTGGAAGGCGGTCCCGCTGGCTTGATGCCGCAGCGTGCCGTCATCTCACCCGAAGGCAAGCTGTATATCACTTACGCGAACGGCGCCGGCCCCCATCCCACCGCGCTGGAGGCCATGAACCAGGGCCAGGTGTGGGAATACGACGCGGCAGGCGGCAACTGGAGCAACATCACGCCGGCCGGCATGACTGGCCCATTCGGCGGCATCAGCATGGATCCGGCCGACCCGCTGCACCTGGTGGTGTCCACCACCAACGTCTGGTATCCGCAAGGCAGCGGCTATGGCGACCAGATTTACACCTCCCGCGATGCGGGGCGTACCTGGTCCAATGTAATGGCGCGCCCGTTTACCATCGACCCGAAAGGCGCTGCCTGGATTACGGGCAGCTCCATCCACTGGGCTTCCGACGTGGTGTTCGATCCCTTCGACACCAGGACAGCCTGGGTCGTCTCCGGCAACGGCGTGTTCCGCACCACCGATATCGACGCGCCGGCCACCACCTGGCATTTCGCCGTGGCAGGCGTGGAGGAGAGCGGCGCGTTCTCGGTGATCAGCCTGCCGAACGGGCAACTGGCGACCGCAATCGGCGACTACGACGGCTTTATCCATAGCGACCCGTCGCAATACGGCGCGCGCCACAACCCGGCGATGGGCACCACCACCAGCCTGGCCGCCAGCGCCGACGGCCGCGTGCTGGCGCGGACCGGCAACCAGCTCTACTACTCCACCGATACCGGCGCCAGCTGGACCAAGGCGTCCGCCAGCAATGGCAGCGCCGGCCAGCTTGCGCTGTCTGCCGACGGCCAGGTGGTGCTGCACAATCCCGACGGTTCATCCACCACCTACCGCTCCGCCAACTATGGCGCCAGCTGGACTACGGTGGCCGGCCTGAACCTGGCCGGCGCGCGCCCCGTCGCGGACACGGTCAACCCGCTCAGGTTCTACGCCTATGACAGCGGCACCGGGCGCATGCTGGCGAGCACCGACGGCGGCGCTTCCTTTGCGCCGCAGGGCAGTCCGGGGCTGGGTGGTTCGAAGTTCATCACGGCCACGCCGGGGATCGAGGGCGACCTGTGGGTATGCCTGCCCGGCGGGCTGGCGCACACCACCGACGGCGGCGCAACCTTCAGCAAGATCGCCGCCGTCAGCAACTGCGCCACGGCCGGCGTGGGCAAGGCTGCGCCGGGCGCCGGCTATCCCGCGCTCTACGTGTGGGGTACCGTGGGCGGCACGCGCGGCATGCTGCGTTCCACAGACCGGGGCGCGACCTGGGTGCGCGTGAACGACGACGCGCACCAGTTTGGCGGAATCGGCGCGGCCCCGGTGATTGCCGGCGATATGAACAATTACGGCGCCGTGTACATGAACGCGATGGGGCGCGGCGTGGCCTATGGCGTGGTGGCGGCGGACGGCGACGTCGTGGTCACGCCGACCGACCCGAACAGCGGGCCGCAGCAGCCGCCCAACAAATGCGAGTACGTGATCACCGCATCCTGGCAGGGCGGTCATATCGCCGATGTGCGCATTACCAACAACCGCTCCGTGTCCGTCAACGGCTGGTCGGTCAACTGGACCTACAGCGAGAACTCGACGGTGGATTCATGGTGGAACGGCGCCGTCTCGGGCACCTCGCCGAGCTTCACGGCCGCGTCCTCGGAAAGCTGGAACACCGTCATCGCGCCCGGTGCGACAGCCAGCGTCGGCATGGTCGTCGGCAATTACAACGCTGCGACGGTGCCAACTGTAAGCGGCGACGGCTGCAACTGATACCGGCCGGAGGCGCTGCTGGCGCTTCCTCACAACACACAAGAGGACACCATGAAAAGCTTGATACCCGGCCTGATGGCCGGCGCCGGCCTGCTGCTGGCTTCCACGGCCCACGCCGCCGTGATTGACTTCGACGATCTGGACGCGGGCGGGAAACTGGCCAGCCTGTCGAAAAACAATCCGTACGCCGGCTTGGTGTGGAGCGCCAGCTGGTATCTGGGCGACACCGCCGTGGCGGGTTACGACAACGGCGCGCACTCCGGTACGGAATTCGTTTTGAACGGCTTCGGCACGAACCATCTCAGCATCAGCAGCGCGACGCCGTTCGCGTTTGCCGGCGCCTGGTTCGCCACGCCGAACACCAATGGCGCCAAGGCCAGCTGGGTCAACATCACCGCATACGATAGCGCCAACCAGCTGATCGGCAGCACCGGCAACATCGCCATTTCCTCCACTTACGCAATGGTCGCGGCTAATTTCGGCAACGTCGCGCGGCTCGACATCGCGCGCGACAAGGGCTGGTTCGTCATGGACGACCTTGCCTTCAGCCGCGCTGCAACGGTGCCCGAACCGGGCAGCATGGCGCTGCTGGGCCTTGGCGCGGCGGCCATGGGATGGGCCGCGCGGCGCCGCGAGAACGTGGCGGCGCGGCGCGGGGGCGGACCATGCGCCTGAATAAGGGCATGCTGGCGGCAAGCGGCGTGGCACTGCGGGGCGTGGCGGCATTCGCTGCGATATTTGTGGCTGGATCGGCTACCGCACCTGCTGCCGCAGCGCCGGTGGGGGCCGCGCCGGTGGTGGTCACTTCGCCGGACGGCCGCACCGCCATCGCGATCGCGCGCGACGCCGGCCGGTTCTCGGTCTCGCGCGGCGGAGAAGCCGTGATCGCGCCTTCTCCGCTGGGCCTCGACTTCGACGGCGCTGCGGACCTCGGCCCGCTGGCGCTGGAAAAGCAGGATAGAACAGCGGTCGATCGCACCATCCCCCTGGTGGCCACCAAGGCTGCCGCCGCACGCGACCACTACAACGGCGCCACCCTGGTGTTCCGCGAAAGCGCACCGGCCGGGCGCCGGCTGCTCATCGACGTGCGCGCCTACGACGACGGCGTGGCATTCCGCTACCGCATCGCCGATGCCAATCCGGTGCGCCTGCGCGGCGAGCGCACCGCTTTCGTGCCGGCCGGCGATCCCGCCTGCCTGGTCACGCTGCTGGAGGGCGCGCACGAGCTGCCGTTCGAGCGCAAGCAGATCTCGCAGCTGAGCAACGGCGTCGCCTACGATGTGCCGGTGGTCTGCGCCACGCCATCGGGCCGGACCTCGTACGCGATTACGCAAGCTTACCTGGACGGCTACACCGGCTCGTCGCTGTGGCGCGAGGGCGACGCCCTGCGGGTGCGGCTGTCAGCCGTGCCGCAGCGGCCCGCGCCGGCATTCCAGTCAGCGGCCGGGCTGCAGACGGCCTGGCGCGTGGTCATGCTGGGCGACCGGTCCGGCGACATGATCGCCTCCAACCTGATCGGCAACCTGAACCCCGCGCCGACGGGCGACTTCAGCTGGGTCAAACCCGGCAAGGCGGCATGGGACTGGTGGTCCGGGCCGTTGGCCGGCATGAAGCCGGACATGGCGGCCTATCGCCGTTTCATCGATTTCGCCGCCGCATCCGGCTTTCCCTACTACCTGATCGACGCCGGCTGGGCCAAGGGCTCGGGACCCAACTGCTGGGAGGCGCTGCCCGCCACGGACATCACCCGCGCCGAAGACGGCATCGACATGCCGGCGCTGGCGCGCTACGCGGCGGAGAAGGGCGTGGGGCTGCTGTTGTGGGCGCACTGGGAACACGTGGCCCCGCGCATGGACGAAGTGTTCGACACCTACGCACGCTGGGGAATCAAGGGCGTGAAGGTCGACTTCATGAACCGCGACGACCAGGATATGGTCGGCTTCTACCACCGCATTGCGGAAGCCGCCGCCAGGCGCCGCCTGCTGCTCAATCTGCATGGCGCCTACGTCCCGGCCGGCTTGCAGCGCACCTGGCCCAACTTCATCACGCAGGAAGGCGTGCTGGGCGCCGAGTGGAACAAGATGGATGCCCGCATCACGCCGCAGCACAACCTGACGCTGCCGTACACGCGCATGCTGGCCGGTCCGATGGACTACACGCCGGGCGGCTTCCGCAACGCAACGCCGGCCGGCTTCCAGGTGCGCGAGGTGATGCCGATGACGCAGAGTACCCGTGCCCAGGCGCTGGCGATGTATGTGGTGTACGACAGCCCGCTGCAGATGGTGTCCGACGATCCGGAAACGTACCGCGACGCCGCCGGCTTCGATTTCATCCGGCGCGTGCCGACCGCCTGGGACGAGACGCGCTTCCTGGCGGGCGAGCCGGGGCGTGACATCGTGCTGGCGCGGCGCCAGGGGAGCACCTGGTACGTCGGCGCGATGACGGCGGCCGGCGACGGCGAGGGGCGCAAAACCGGCAGCGTGCCCTTGCGCTTCCTGCCTGCCGGGCGTTACCGCGCCACGGTATGGGAGGATGGCGGCACGCCCAACGAGCTGCGGCGCCGCGAACTCGGCGTCACGGCTGGCGACACGCTCACGCTGCATCTGGCGCTTGCCGGGGGCGCTGCCGTGGTGCTGGAGCGCCTGCCATGACGGCCTTGCATTTCTTCAAGAGCGCCACGGTATCGGGTGCGCTGCTGGCTGCCGCACTGTCGCTGCCAGCCGGCGATGCGCCGGCACAGGCCTGGTATGCGCCCGAACGGCCCATACAGCGGCTCGAGGGCGAAGACCCTGCGGCGCGCGTCAAGTGGTGGCGCGGGGCGCGCTTCGGCATGTTCATCCACTGGGGCTTGTATTCCGTTCCCGGCCGTGGCGAATGGGTGCAGTGGAACGAACAGATTCCTGTCGGGGAGTATGCCAGGCTGGCCGACCAGTTCAAACCCGGCGACGTGAATTTCGATACCTGGGCCGAAACCGCCAAGGCCGCCGGCATGAAATACGTGGTGTTGACGGCGCGTCACCATGACGGTTTCGCCCTGTTCGACGACGGCGCCAACCCGTTCACCAGCGTCAGCACCGGCGCGCGCCGCGATCTGGTGGCCGACTACGTGAAGGCGGTGCGCAAGGCGGGGCTGGGCGTTGGCCTGTACTACTCGCCGATGGACTGGCGCTTTCCGGGCTATTTTTTCCCCGACCTGCAGCGCGACAGTGCGGAAGCCATGCGCGAGCAGTATCACCGCCAGGTCGAGAAGCTGATGGCCGGCTACGGCAAGATCGACGTGCTGTGGTTTGACGGGGGCGAGGCCAACTGGCTGAACTTCGGCGCCGACTGGAAGGATGCCGGCGCCCATCCCAAGTGGGTGGCGCGTCCGCGCGGCCAGCAGTACAAGGGCGGCTTCAGCTGGCAGCACGACAAGGTGTATTCGACAATACGCCGCCTGCAGCCGCAAGTGCTGATGAACGGACGCGCCGACATGCCGGAGGATTTCGCTTCCCGTGAGGGCGACGGCGCGCTGGGCGATTTCGACAACCAGCGTCCATGGGAGCTGTGCACCACCATCGCCGGCGCGTGGGGCTACCAGAGCGACGCGCAAGTAAAGCCGCTCAAGCACTACATCCAGCTGCTGGCCAAGGTGGCGGGGCGCGACGGCAACCTGCTGCTGAACGTCGGCCCGCGCGCCGACGGCCGCATCGATCCGCCGCAGGTGCAGCGCCTGCGGGAAATCGGCGCCTGGCTCGGCAAGCATGGCGAGAGCATCTACGAAACCCGCGGCGGCCCGTTCCTGCCGGGGGAATACGGCGCCTCCACGCACCGCGGCAAGACGGTGTATGTGCATGTGCTGAGCTGGCCGAAGGACAAGCTGGCCTTGCCGCCGATTCCGGCGAAGATCGTTGGCGCCTCGGTTCTGGGGGGCGGCAAGGCGGTGTTGACCCAAACCGGGCGCGGCATCGAGCTGTCTGTGCCGCCTGCGGCGCGCAGCGACATCGACACCGTCATCGCCCTCGAGCTGGACTCGCCGGCCGAAGCCATCGTTCCGGTGCGCGTGGCCGACTGAATGCTTGCGCACCGGCCGGCGCCTTGCGGCGTCCTGCGGGTGCGCGGGCGTGGAGGAGCGGCTTACTTGGCGTCCTCTTCGATGATGGCGACGTCCCACGGCGCCAGCGTCAGCTTTTCCCCGGCGGCCACGCGGCCGCCGCCCAACAGGCTGGCGCCGGGCTTGCGCGCATAGTTGAAGCTCACTTCCGCACCGGAGTAGTTGAAATAGTAGTGCACCGCGCGCTGGTAACCGTTGGTGCCGGTGCGCGTCTTCACGCTGGCCGGCAGCTGCTGGTCCGGTCCCGCCACGCCCAGCTCCTGCAGCGAGGACCGCAGCACCGCCCGCTGCAGCTTGTCCGACAGATAAGTGCCCTCATACACCACCTTGCCCGCGCCGAACTGGTTAGACGTGATGGCCGGCCAGCGGCCGAAGAAGGGGTGGTCATACCAGGCCAGCGCCCTGGCCGTGTCCAGTTCCAGGAACTCGGCCCAGTGCTGCACCTTGTTGTCCGCGCCGGCCTGGAATGGATCGCCCTTCAGGGCCAGCGGCTGCGCCAGGTTGGAGAATTCCTGGTAGTGGAAGCCCAGCGCTTCCCTCAGCGGTCCCGGCGCCATGGTCCAGCGCACGGCCGCGTTCTCGTTGGCGAAGCCGCTCTTGAAGGTCATCACCACGTGGCCGCCCTGGCGCACGTATTCGGTGATGCGCCGCAGCAGCGCCTCGTCCGCCACGTACAGCGATGGCACCACCAGCAGCTTGTAGGAAGAGAAGTCCTGCGTGTCGTCGAACACGAAGTCGGTGCCCACGTTCATGTCGTACAGCTGGCGGTGGATCTGGCGCACCTGCGAGCCGTAGTCCGCCTTGGTGCCCGAGCCGCCCCATTGGGATTCCTTCGCGAACGGCATGTCGTTGAGGGCGTTGAGCGAATCGCGGCTCCACAGGATGGCCACGTCGTTGCGGATCTTCAGGTTCACCAGGCGCGGGCCGATCTTCTGCAGCTCGCGGCCGGTGCGGCTCATTTCGGCGTACGCCCGGTTCGGCTCCAGGTCGTGCGACAGTACGCCTTTCCAGTAGGTCTCCTGGTTGGCGTGCACCGAGGCCCAGTGCCAGTATTCGACCATGTTGGCGCCGTTGGCCAGGTGGGTGTAGACGTCCTGGCGGAACTGGCCGTCGTAGGGCGGATACTGGAACGAGGAGCTCCAGTCGGTGCTCTGCGCATTGGTTTCGGTGACCAGGAAGTTGCCGCGCTTGAGCGAGCGCGTGAAGTCGGCGTCGAGCGTCTGGCCGGCGCCGCTGTAGTACTCGCGCTGGCCCCAGTGGTAGACGTTCACGGACGGCATGTCCAGTGCGCGCGTGACGGCCACTTCGTTCACGTCGGCATGCATGGAGCCTGCGAAATCGTGCGTGACGAACTGGCGTGGCGACGCCGATTCGCGTATCAGCTGCGCCTGCCAGCTCAGGAAGTCGGTCACCCGCATCTGCCCCCAGCGCGACCATTCCAGCTTGTAGCCGGTGCTCTGGGCGCCGTCCGGGCGCGGCAGGTCCCCCCAGCTGTGCAGGTTCTGGCCCCAGTAGTTCAGGAACCAGGCCTTGCTGAGGTTTTCCGGCGTGCCGAATTTTTTCTCGAGATAGTGCTGGAAGCGGATGAACACGTCGTCGTTGGCGGCGCCGTAGGTGCCGGTTTCATTGTCCACCTGCCAGCCGATGACGTAGGGGTTGTCCTTGTAGCGGGCGGCGATCTTGCGTATCAGGCGTTCGGCGTAGAAGCGGTAGGCGGCCGAATCGGTGTTCATGTTCTGGCGCATGCCGTAGGTGTTCTGTACGCCGTTGAACTTGCGGGCCAGGATTTCCGGGTTTTGCCTGGCCATCCAGGCTGGGATCGAGTAGGTCGGCGTGCCCATGATGACCTTGATGCCGGCCTTGCCCATGGCGTCGATCACGCGGTCCATCCACGCGTATTCGAAGCGGCCGTCCTCCGGTTCCCACAAGCTCCAGGTGGACTCCCCCAGGCGCACCACGTTGAAGCCGGCCGCCTTCATCATCGCCACGTCCTTGTCCAGCCGCTCGTAGGGCATGTACTCGTGGTAGTAGGCTGCGCCGTACAGGATGGTGGGGAATTCCGGCGGCGCGGCGGTTGCGGTTTGCGCCGCTGCCGGCGCGCACGCCGCGGCGGCCAGCGCAAACGACAAGGCGCACGACAGTACTGTTCGTTTCAGCATTCGATTTCTTTCTGATGGTTGACGTGGTAAGGGCCAGCCTATTGTGGCCACGCGCGGCGGGTCCGCGCAATTATGAAAATGTCCAGTGCTGCGTATGATTTGTCGCCGGCCGCGTCTGCGCAATTTCATATTGGCCGTTGACGAATTTTGCAATTGCGGCGCATGGGCGCTGCTTCCACAATAGTTGCACCGGTAGCTGCCGGGGCCGCAGGAGACGCGGCATCCAACCCGCCGCGCCTAACCCCTACCAGAGGTGGAAGAGATGAACGCTGTGTTATCCAAGGCCTTGATTGCCGTTGCGGTCTGCGCGGCGCCGTTTGCGCAGGCGCAGAACTGCGGCAGCGGCGGCGGTGCGACGGTGTGCCTGACGGCGGCCGGCACCGGCAGCGGCGTCCAGTTGAACTGGACCGTGGGCGGCGCGGTCAGCGGCGTGCAGATCTACCGCGATACCGACACCGGCGCCAACGGCCGCAGCCGCGTCGCAGTCCTGAACAAGAGTGCGACCAGCTATACCGACAACAGCGCGGCCCCCGGCACCGCCTACTGGTATTGGGTCAAGTTCAGCGCCGGCGGCGGCAGCTACAACTCCGGCGCCGCCAAGGCCGTGCGCGTAGGCGTGATGCGCAACCTGACCAGCATGCAGCTGTCCGGGCAGATGTCGCCGGGCTGGAACCTGGGCAATTCGCTGGAGGCGATCGGCGGCGCTTACGTCTGGGGCAGCACCAGTTTCAACGAAACCTACTGGGGCAATCCGGCGGCGAACCAGGCGCTGTTCGACGGCATCAAGGCCGCCGGCTTCAGGAGCGTGCGCATCCCGGTGTCGTGGAAGCAATATGCGGACGCGAACGACAACATCAGCCCGCAGTGGATGGACCGCGTCACGGAGGTGGTGAACTACGCCCACAACGCCGGCCTGGCCGCCATGATCAACATCCACTGGGACGGCGGCTGGATGCAGCCGACCTACGCCCAGCAGGGCGCGGCCAACGCCAGGCTGGCCAAGTTCTGGACCCAGATCGCCAACAACTTCAAGAACCACGACGACACCCTGCTGTTCGCCGGCACCAACGAGGTGATGGTCGACGGGAACTACAATCCGCCGACGGCCGAGTACTGCTCGGTGCAGAAGGGCTTCAACCAGGCTTTCATCACGGCCGTGCGCGCCACCGGCGGCAACAACGCCAGCCGCCACCTGGTGGTGCAGGCCTACAACACCAACATCGACCATGCGGTCAATTGCAATGCCGCGATGCCGAGCGACTGGGTGGCCAACCGCATGATGATGGAAGTGCACTATTACGACCCGTTCGACTTCGCGCTGGACGCCAACAGCACTTCCTGGAAGTGGGGCCAGGCTGCCAATCCCTCGGGCTGGGCCAACGAGTCCTATACCGACGCCCAGTTCCAGAAGATCAAGACCGCCTTCATCGACAGGGGCGTGCCGGTGATCCTGGGCGAGTACTCGGCCATCCTGCGCACCGAATACGACCCGGCCGGCGCCTACCGCAAGTACTGGGACCAGTACATCACGCGGGCCGCCTTCACGCGCGGCGTGGTGCCGATGTACTGGGATAACGGCTACACCGCCAACCATCAGTCCGGCCTGTTCAACCGCGCGGCCGGCACGCAGGCATTCCCGGACGTGACGGCGGCCATCGTCAACGCGGCCAGGTGAGGCAGGGCGGCGCCAGGGCGCCGCTGCACAGGTTTTTTTTCGTAGTCCGTTGTGTCCGACTGCCTAAACAGCAGTTTTAGGGCGGCTTCGGCCGCCCGCTTTTTTACCCGATATTCACATCAATGGAAGCAAACATGAGATTCAAGAAGCAGATCAGTATCTTGGCGGCCGCAGTGGCCATGTGCTACGGCTGCGCGCTGGCTGCGGACGCAGGCGGCCAGCCGTGGATGAACGCGCGCCTGGACCCGGCGCAGCGCGCCACCCTGGCGGTGGGCGCCATGAGCCTGGACGAGAAGCTGAAGCTGGTCTACGGCTACCTCGGCAACGATATGGAGAACAAGAAGACCAAGCGTCCCGAGGAGGCGCACATCCAATCGGCCGGCTTCATCTACGGCGTGCCGCGTCTCGGCATTCCGCACCTGCGCGAAACCGACGCCGGCCTGGGCGTGGCCAGCCAGGGCGGACCGAATGTGCGCACCGCGACGGCGCTGCCGTCCGGCCTGAACACGGCCGCCACCTGGGACATGAAAACCGCCTACGAGGGCGGCGCCATGATAGGCGCGGAGGCGCGCGCCTACGGCTTCAACGTGCTGCTGGCCGGCGGCGTGAACCTGATGCGCGATCCACGCAACGGCCGCAATTTCGAGTACGGCGGCGAGGACCCTCTGCTGGCCGGCAAGATGGTGGGCGCGCAGATCAAGGGCATCCAGTCCAGGCGCGTGGTGTCCACGCTGAAGCATTTCGCGCTGAACGACCAGGAAACCGGACGCACCACGCTCAACGTGAAGATCGACGACCAGGCCAACCGCATGTCGGACCTGCTGGCCTTGCAGATCGCCTACGAGGACGGCAATCCCGGTTCGGTCATGTGCGCCTACAACCGCATCAATGGCGAGTACGGCTGCGAGAACAACTACCTGCTGAACGAGGTGCTGAAGAAGGACTGGGGCTTCAAGGGCTGGGTGATGTCGGACTGGGGTGCGGTGCACAGCACCATACCGGCCGCCAATGCCGGGCTGGACCAGCAGTCCGGCATGCCGTTCGACCTGGCCGACTACTTCGGCCCGCCGCTCAAGGAAGCTGTGCTCAACGGCTGGGTGCCGCAAGCGCGCCTGGACGACATGGTGCGCCGCATCCTGCACGCCATGTTCGAACACGGCGTAGTGGACCACCCGGTGAAGCCGGCCCTGGACGGCATCGACTTCAAGGCCAACGCCGCCGTGTCGCTGAAGGACGCGCAGGAGGGCATGGTGCTGCTGAAGAACGGCGCCAACCTGCTGCCGCTGAACCCGGCCGTCAAGCGGGTCGCCGTGATCGGCGGCTATGCGGACCGGGGCGTGATGGCGGGCGGCGGTTCCTCGCTGGTGTATCCGGCCGGCGGCAACGCCGCGCCTGAGCTCACGCCCAAGACCTGGCCGGGCCCGGTGATGATCTACCCGTCCTCGCCGCTGAAAGCCATCCAGGCGCGCCTGCCCAAGGCGGTGGTGGCCTACAGCGACGGCACCGATCCCGCAGCGGCGGCCAGGCTGGCGCGGGAAAGCGACGTGGTGCTGGTGTTCGCCACCCAGTGGACCGGCGAAGGCTTCGACATGCCCAACCTGTCGCTGCCCAACAAGCAGGACGAGCTGATTGCCGCGGTGGCGGCGGCCAACGCCAAAACGGTGGTGGTGCTGGAAACCGGCGGCCCCGTGACCATGCCGTGGCTGCCCAAGGTGTCCTCGGTGCTGGAAGCGTGGTATCCGGGCAGCAACGGCGGCGAGGCGATTGCCGGCGTGCTGTTCGGCGAAGCCAATCCGTCCGGCCATTTGCCCGCCACCTTCCCGGCGTCCGAGTCGCAGCTGCCCCGGCCGGCGCTGGACGGCTATCCCGAAGTGGCCGACAAGCGCTTCGAGGTTAACTATCACGAAGGCGCGGCGGTCGGCTACAAGTGGTTCGACCTGAAGGGCCTGAAGCCGCTGTTCCCGTTTGGCCACGGCCTGTCCTATACCGAGTTTGCCATGTCCGGCCTGGAGGCCGGTGTCAAGAACGGCGTGCTGCACGCGTCGTTCACCGTGAAGAACACCGGCAAGCTGGCCGGCAAGGAAGTGGCCCAGGTCTACGTGGCGCCGCTCAACACGCGCTGGGAAGCGCCCAGGCGCCTGGCCGGCTTCCAGAAGGTCGATGTCAAGCCGGGCGCCAGCGTGCAGGGCGCCGTCAGCGTCGATCCGCGCCTGCTGGCCATGTTCGACTCGGCCAGCAGGACCTGGAAAGTGGCCAAGGGCGACTACAAGGTCATCCTCGCGGCAGACGCCGCCGCAGCCGCCGACAGCAAGGCCGTCAGCAAGGTGGTGCACCTGGAAGCCGCCGTCTACGACGTGAACGGCAAGCCGCTGAAATAGCCACAACCCCTGGGAGCGCGCAATGAACACGACAGAAATATTCTTGCTGGCCATGCTGCTGATCTTCAGCGTGCCTTACCTGGTGTGGCGGCTCGGCAAAACCGACTATGTCGCCCCGCTGGCGGTGGTGCAGATTATTGGCGGCGTGCTGCTCGGCCCGGGCGTGCTGGGGGCGGCCTTCCCGGAATATCACCGGTTCGTGTTCACTCCCGCCGTCATGCAATCGCTGAACGGCATCGCGTGGTGGGCGGTCATGCTGTTCGTGATGCTGGCCGGCATGGAGCTGGACTTGAAGAAGGTCTGGCAATACCGCCGCGAGAGTGGCGCCACCGCCGCCTTCGCGCTCGGCGTGCCGCTGCTGTTCGGCTGCGGCGCC
This sequence comes from Massilia sp. NBRC 108631, assembly GCF_059704565.1. Lineage (NCBI taxonomy): Bacteria > Pseudomonadati > Pseudomonadota > Betaproteobacteria > Burkholderiales > Oxalobacteraceae > Massilia > Massilia sp. NBRC 108631. The sequence goes on along the minus strand of NZ_BAAKJE010000281.1, from coordinate 6,881 downwards.
GCGCTGCTGCTGCTCGGCTACCAGGGCTGGATCGGCCCGAAGGGCAAGGACTGGCAGTTCATGCTTGGCATCGGCATGGCGTGCGCGGTCACCGCGCTGCCGGTGCTGGTGCTGCTGATGGAAAAACTGGAGATGCTGCGCCAGCCCATGGGCCAGCGCATCCTGCGCTACGCCAGCCTGGACGACGTGGCGATCTGGGGCGTGCTGGCGGTGATCATGCTGGATTGGGAGCGGGTAGGGCGCCAGGCCGGCTTCCTGCTCGCTTTCGCCGTGCTCACCGTGCTGTTCCGCCGCCTGATGGTCAAGCTGGAGGAGAGCGACCGCTGGTATGTGTCGCTGATCTGGCTGGCCGCCTGCGGCTTCGGCGCCGACTGGGCCGGCCTGCACTACATGGTGGGCGCTTTCCTGGCCGGCGTGGTGATGGACGCGCACTGGTTCGAACAGCGCAAGCTGGACATGCTGTTCAAGCACATCCTGCTGGCGCTGATGCCGGTGTTCTTCCTCAGCACCGGCTTGCGCACCCAGTGGGACATCGGCAGTTATCCGGTGTTCTTCGCGGCCGGGCTGATGCTGCTGGCCTCCGTGGGCGGCAAGCTGGCGGGCGCCCGCCTGGCCGGGAAGATGCTGGGCTGGAAGCAGGGCGAGGCCTCGATTATCGGCTGGCTGCTGCAGACCAAGGGGCTGATCGAGATCATCTTCGCCAATATCCTGCTGGACAAGCAGATCATCAGCGGCGAAACCTTCACCGCGCTGCTGCTGATGGCCTGCGCCAGCACCATGCTGACGGTGCCCATGGTTCATCCCAAGCTGCACCGCGCGGCCGGCTCCGGCCTGCTGCAGCAAGCCAGTTCCTAGCGCCTGCCGATAGAACGCACCGGTGCCCGGTTGTGCTGCTATGATGCAGGCAAGCCCACCCGCTAGAGGTGTGGCATTGAGACATCTCAACACACTGCACCATCATGCAAGAGTTCTATAAGAAGGCGCTGCAGGCGCTGATTCTCCTGTTGCTTGCGGACGCGCTGCTTGCGGCATTTTTCATCTATCAGAGCTACCTGACCGTGACCGTGCTGGCGCCGCAGCCAGGCGGCCTGCACTGGAAATATGTCGGCCACTCGGATGACGCGCAGGGCGGCACATCGACCGTCCGCATAGACGAGGCCAGGGACGGCGCACTGCGGTTCGACCTCAAGGTGACCGGCGTCGCGACCTATCCTTTTTCGTCGGCCAGCCTTGTGCTGGACAACGGCAAGGGGCAGCCGGCGTTGGTGGACTGGTCGAAGTATTCCACCATCACCTTCCTGGCGAAATGCACGCCCTCCAACTCGATGGTGTTCGCCCTGTCAACGTTCGACGAGAAGGTGTCCACCAAGGGTGAATTCCTGACCTACCGCTCGCCGGCAACCTACTTTTCCTGCAACCGGCATGGCGTGCCGGTGTCCGTCGACATGACCCGGCTGACCATTCCCGACTGGTGGTTCTACACCATGAAGCTCGACCTGACGCACCAGGGGTATGCCTTGGACAAGGTGGGCAGGCTGGTGTTCGGCAGCAGCGTCAACAGTCCTCGCGACATTGTATCCCACGTGGAAATCACTGAATTGACGCTGCGGGGGCGGGATTATCGCTATATCGCCGCGCTGGCGGCGATTCTGCTGGCTGGATGGAGCGCGTTCGGTATCTGGTTTTTCCGCGCCCATGCGCGCGCGCTGATTGCCAGCCTGGACTCCCGGCTGAAAAAAGATTTGCCGCTGATGGCGTACCGGCAATTGACTCTGGAACCTTACAAGGATAAGGAAAAAGCTTCGGTATTGCGTTTTATCGCCACCAATTACACCAATACCGAGTTGGACCTGGAATGCGTTGTTATCGGAACGGGCGCCAACCGCAATAAGGTCAACGAGGTGCTGAGAACGGAACTGGGCATGACCTTCACCAGTTACCTGAATAAATTGAGATTGACGGAAGCGGCCAGGCTGCTGGCCGAGAAAAGCAGTGCGGCGGTGGCCGAAATCGCTTATTCTGTCGGTTACGCCAACGTGTCGTATTTTAATAAATTGTTCAAGGAAGAATACGGCTGCACGCCGAAAGCCTTCCGCTCCATTGCTACTCAGCAAGACCAACCTGCCGCATGCGCGGCCTTGCCTTCCGCCCCTGCGGCGGACGCGCCACACTAGCGCTCCAGCGCGTTTTTCACTCCTTGCACTCCCTGCAGAACTAATCGCAATTTCTGCACGGTGATAGAAATCCTTCTGCAGGCGTTATTGCTGCTGCAGCCCAGTCAATATGCTTGGGCTGTAGTTTGGCGTTCGCCACCTTACTGACCGAGGCGCTGCCATAAAGCGCCCGGCAGCGGGCCTGTTATTGCCTGGGTTATAAAAAGCAATAGAGGAGGAGACCTTTGTATCTGAAAGCGCTGTGCGGGCTGCTGTCCGCCGTATTATTGCCGTTTTTTTCTGCGCATGCGGAGACCTATCAATGGAATTCGGTCGCCATGGGCGGCGGCGGCTTTGTTTCAGGGGTAATTCCAAGCAAAATTGAGCGCGGCATTGTTTATGCGCGCACCGATGTCGGCGGCGCCTATCGCTGGGATGCGCGCGCCGAACGCTGGGTGCCGCTGCTGGATTGGGTGGCGGAAGAAAATGTCGGTTATCTGGGCGTTGAATCGGTGGCGGTGGATCCGAAAAACGCCGCCAACGTGTATCTCATGGTGGGCACAGCCTATTTAAATGGCGGAAAATCCGCCATCCTGCGGTCCCGCAATTACGGCAAGACTTTCGACATCACCGATGTCACCAGACATTTCAAGGCGCACGGCAATGGCATCGGGCGCCAGAACGGCGAACGGCTGCAGGTTGACGCGGACGACAGCAAGGTGCTGTACGCCGGCACGCGCGCCGATGGCCTGTTCAAGAGCGCCGACGCCGGTGCGACCTGGAAGCGCCTGGACGCGCTGCCGGTCACCGCCACGCCGAATGGCAACGGTGTCAATTTCGTGCTCGCCGCCCCGGGCAGGCGGCTGTTCGTTGCCGTCTCGCGCGCCGAATCGGCCGGTCCCAACCTGTACGCCAGCCGCGACGGCGGCGCCAGTTTCGAACCGGTCAAGGGCGGTCCCGCCGGCCTGCTGCCGCAGCGCGCAGCGCTGGCGCCGGACGGCAAGCTGTATATCACCTACGCCAACGGCGCCGGCCCGCATCCGTCCGGCGCCGAAGCCATGGACCGCGGCCAGGTGTGGGAGTACGACAGCGCCGCCGGTGGCGGGACCGGCAGGTGGACCGACATCACGCCGGCCGGCAGCAAGGGCCCGTTCGGCGGCATCAGCATCGACCAGGCCGATCCCCGGCGCCTGGTACTGGCCACCATCAATGTCTGGCAGCCGCAAGGCAAGGGCAGGGCCAGCGCGCAGGGCGACCGCATCTACACCACGCGCGACGCCGGCCGCAGCTGGACCGACGTGGTGGGACGCGGCTTTGCCCTGGACGCGCGCGGCAGGAACTGGATCGCCGGCAGCTCCATCCACTGGACCGGCGACGTGCAGTTCGATCCCTTTGACAGCCAGGCCGCCTGGGTCGTGTCCGGCAACGGCATATTCCGCACCACCGGCATCGATGCGGCCACGGCCACCTGGCGGTTTGAAACCGCCGGCATGGAGGAAACGGTGCCATTCTCGGTGATCGGCCTGCCCGGCGGCCGGTTGGCCACGGCGATTGGCGACTACGATGGCTTTGTGCACCGCAGCCCGGCGCATTACGGCGCCCGCCACAGCCCGGAGATGGGCACTACCACCAGCCTGGTTGCCAGCGCGGACGGCCGCGCCTTGGCGCGTGCCGGCAAGGCCATCTACTCCTCCAATGATGGCGGCGCCACCTGGTCCAAGGCGCCGGCGCTGGCCCACGCCATCAGCGGCGGCTTCGGCCAGCTGGCCCTGTCGGCCGACGGCAGCGTGCTGCTGCATAGCCCGTCGCACGCCTCCGCCACATTCCGCGCCACGGTCGGCGCGATCAGCCGCGCGGGCGGAGCGGGCGCCGGCTGGAGCGCGGTGGCTGGGCTGGACGTGCGCGAAGCGCGCCCGGTGGCGGACGCGGTCAACCCGCAAAAATTCTACGCCTACGACAGCGCCAGCGGCCGCCTGCTGGTGAGCAGGGACGGCGGCGCCTCCTTCGCACCGCAGGCCCGCCTGGCTGCCGGGGGCTCGAAAATCCTCGCCGCCACGCCCGGCGTCGAGGGCGACGTCTGGGCCTGCCTGGCCGGCGCCGGACTGGCGCACACCACCGACAGCGGTGCGCGCTTCCGCAAGATCGCCGGCGTGAGCGCGTGCGGGGCGGTCGGCGTGGGCAAGGCCGCGCCGGGAGCCAGCTATCCCACGCTCTATATGTGGGGCACGGTGGGCGGCGTGCGCGGCATGCTGCGCTCGACCGACAAGGGCGCCAGCTGGGTGCGGATCAACGACGACGCCCACCAGTACGGCGGCCCCGGCAACGGCCAGCTGGTGGCCGGCGACATGAACACCTACGGCACCGTCTACATGACGACGGCGGGCCGGGGCATTGTGTACGGCAGGACAGCCGGCACGGCCGGGGACGTGCCCGTCACCGCAACAGGGACGGGTTCAGCTTTATAAAAAAAGAATAGCAATTCAGACCGGAGACAAAGACCATGAAAACGAAAGCGCACCGCATTGCTCTGCTGTTCAACGCAAACAAGAGTTTCGACCGTGAAGTCACCGCCGGCATCGCCGCTTACCTGGGCAGCACGCGCGCAACCTGGGACCTGTTTCTGGAAGAGGACTTCCGCCTGCGCCTGGCGGGGATCGAGTCCTGGCAGGGCGACGGCATCATCGCCGACTTCGACGATCCGGCGGTGGCGGTGGCCCTGTCGCGCTGCCGCGTGCCGGTGGTGGCGGTGGGCGGCTCCTATGCCGAGCAGGCCGACTACCCGTGCGGCGTGCCCTACGTGGCGACCGATAACTTCAAGCTCATCAAGCTGGCGCGCGACCACCTGATCGATGTCGGCTTGCACCGCTTCGCCATGTTCAGCCTGCCCAAGGCCAAGGAAAACCGCTGGGCGCAGGAGCGCGAGAACGCCTTTCTCAGCCTGATGCAGGAAGACCAGATGGAAGCGGAGATCTTCCGCGGCTGCGAAACCAGCGCCTCGTCGTGGGACGAGGCGGTGCAGGGCCAGATCGCCTGGCTGCGCAGCCTGCCCAAGCCTATCGGCATCATCGGTGTGACCGACGCGCGCGCACGCCAGCTGCTGCAGGCTTGCACCATCGCCGGCATCGAGGTGCCGGAGCAGGTGGCGCTGATCGGCATCGACAACGATCCGCTGGTGCGCATGCTGACCCGTATCCCGCTCAGCTCCGTGATCCAGGGCGCGCAGGAAATGGGCCGCACGGCGGCCCACCTGCTGGACCAGATGCTGCACGGCGTGCGCCTGGCCGACACCCGCATCCAGGTACCGCCGGCCGGCATCAACGTATTCGCCTCCAGCCAGCACCAGCCGGTCAAGCATCCGCACGTGATGCGGGCGCGCCATTTCATTCGCCAGTACGCCTGCCAGGGCATCAAGACGCACCAGGTGGCCGAATATGTGGGCGTGTCGCGGTCGTCGCTGGAGGCTTACTTCCGCCAGGAGCTGGGCTGCAGTGTGCACGACGTGATTTTGCGCTTCAAGCTGGACGCGGCCAAGGCGGGCCTGGAAGAAGGCGAACGCAGTATTGCCGACGTGGCCCTGGGCTGCGGTTTCACGTCCACCCAGTATATGCACCTGGTGTTCAAGCGCGAACTGGGCTGCACTCCGCGCGCCTACCGCGACCGCGCATTGGGCGAGAGCGCAGCGGCGGCTTGAAGGTACCGGGATCCGCGCCGGCGCGGCGCGAGGCCTGACGCCGGTACCGGTGTCCGCGCCGGCGCCGCCGCCGGCCCGGCTTCAATACCGGCGCCGCGCCAGCTCGCCGGCTGCCGCATCCGCAGGGAACACCGACTCGGCCGTGGTCACCCACCTGGGCACGCGCCTGCCGGCAAGCACGTCGCGGGCCAGCTGCATCAGCTGGGGGCCGATCAGCGGACTGCATTCGACCGCCACATTGAGCTTGCCGGCCACCATGGCCTCGAACGCCGCCCGCGAGCCGCCTATGGCCATCACCAGCACGTCGCGCCCCGGCTTCAGGCCTGCTTCTCCGATGGCGTCGATGGCGCCCATCGCCAACTGGTCGCTATGCGCATACACCACATGGATATTCCTGCCTTCGGCTTTCAGCCAGGCCGCCATGGCCTGCCGGCCTTGCGCGCGCGACGCTGCGCCGCCCTGCGCATGCAGCAGCTTGAGTCTGGGCCGGGCGGCAATCGCCTGCGCGAAGCCTTTGCTGCGGGCGAGGGTGGCGGGCGAACCCGGAGCGCCCTGCAGTTCCACGATGTTGAAGGCGGCGTCCGGCGCGGCGGCTGCGCGCGCGGCCAGCCAGCGTCCTGCGCGCCGGCCCTGTTCGGCAAAGTCCGAGCCGATGAAGGCTGCGTACAGGCCCAGGCCGCCCGCTTCCACGGCCTGGCCGGCCACCAGCACCGGGATGCCGGCCGCTTGCGCTTCGCGCAGCACCATGTCCCAGCCCGATTCCGCCACCGGCGAGAAGGCGATCAGGTCGACTTTTTGAGCAATGAAGGAGCGCATCGCCGCGATCTGGCTTTCCCGGCTATCCCCGGCGTCGGCGAACTTGAGGGTAATGCCTTCCAGGGCGGCGGCGGTCTTGATGGACGCGCTGTTGGCGTTGCGCCATGCGCTGTCGTTTCCCGCCTGGGAGAAGCCGATCACCAGCGGTGCGGCTGATGCGGCCGCAACCGCAGCCTTGGCTGCCGCGGCGGCAGCGGCCGGGCCGCTGGGCGCCCCCCAGA
>NZ_BAAKJE010000280.1:0-298 GCF_059704565.1 Massilia sp. NBRC 108631 | reverse complement strand
CTGCAGTTTGGCGATCAGCAGTTTCAGATGCTCGATTTCAGCAGCGCGGGTATCCAATTGCGCCTTCAGACGCTGGACTTGCTCGTCACGCGCCAGCAGCATGGTTTTCAGGGCGGCGATGTCGTCAGGGAGGTCGGTGGCGGTGAGCATGCCCCGAGTTTACGGAACTCCGGCCACGTTTACAAGGCCGATTAGGGTCGCCACGTACGTTCCGGCCTGCGCCAGTCAATGCCTTCCAGCAGCATCGACAACTGCGCCTGCGTCAGCATCACTGTCCCGCTGGCAGCCTGAGGCCAGA
>NZ_BAAKJE010000279.1:0-4666 GCF_059704565.1 Massilia sp. NBRC 108631 | reverse complement strand
ACCAGTCCTTGCTGCCGCCGCCGCGCACGCGCAGCGGGGTCCGGTCTTGCGCGGCGCGCAGCACGCGCTGGCGGAATTGATTCAATATGTGGTCCATATCGTTCATTGCTTCATCGATTGAGCGAACCGGAACAGGCCGGCGTCCACCTTGCGTTTGCCGTACTGGGCGCAGCGGTCCAGCGTGGGAATGGCTTTGTTCGGATTCAGTTGCGCAGCCGGATCGAAGGCGTGCTTGACGGCGATAAAGGCTGCAATCTCCTCGCTGCTGAACTGCTCGCACATGGCATCCAGCTTTTCGATGCCCACGCCGTGCTCGCCGGTGATGGTGCCGCCGGCGGCTACGCACAGCGCCAGGATGGCTTCGCCAAACTGCTCCGCGCGCGCGAACTCGCCGGGCTGGTTGGCGTCGAACAGGATCAGCGGGTGCAGGTTGCCGTCGCCGGCGTGGAACACGTTGGCGCAGCGCAGCCGGTACTGCTGCGCCAGCGCTTCTATGCCGGTCAGTACCTCGGCCAGCTTGCGGCGCGGGATGGTGCCGTCCATGCAGTAGTAGTCCGGCGAGATCCGGCCGGCGGCGGGGAACGCGTTTTTGCGGCCGGACCAGAAACGCAGCCGTTCGGCTTCGTCGGCCGACACCGCGATGGCGGTCGCGCCGGAACGCTCCAGCACCGCGCGCATACGGGCGATTTCCTCATCCACTTCCTCCGGCAAGCCGTCCGATTCGCACAGCAGGATGGCGGCGGCGTCCGTGTCGTAGCCGGCGCGCACGAAAGGTTCGACCATGCGGGCGCTGGTGCGGTCCATCATCTCCAGGCCGGCCGGAATGATGCCGGCCGAAATCACGTTGGCCACCGCGTCCGCGCCCTGCACCACGTCGTCGAAAGAAGCCATGATGACGCGCGCCAGCATAGGCTTGGGCGTCAATTTCACCGTTGCTTCGGTCACCACGCCAAGCATGCCCTCGGACCCGATGAACACGGCCAGCAGATCCAGGCCGGGCGCGTCGGGCGCGCCGCAGCCCAGCTCGACGATCTCGCCCTCCGCGTTGACCATGCGCACGCGCAGCACATTGTGCAGCGTGAGTCCGTATTTGAGGCAGTGCACGCCGCCGGAATTCTCGGCGATGTTGCCGCCTATGGTGCAGGCGATCTGCGACGAGGGATCGGGCGCATAGTACAACTGGTGGACGGCAGCCGCCTCCGAGATCGCCAGGTTGCGCACGCCCGGCTGCACGGTGGCGGTTCGGGCATGGGCATCAAGTGCGACGATGCGGTTCAGTTTCGCGGTCGACAGCACGATGCCTTCGGCAATCGGCATGGCGCCGCCGGACAGGCCGGTGCCGGCGCCGCGCGGCACGATGGGCACCTGCAGCCTGCGGCAAACCTGCAGCACGGCCACCACCTGCGCCTCGCTTTCCGGCAATGCCACCGCCATCGGCAACTGGCGGTAGGCCGTGAGGCCGTCGCATTCGTAGGGACGGGTGTCTTCTTCGTTAGACAGCAAGCAGTGTGCGGGCAGCACTGCGCGCAAGGCGGCGACGGTGGCGCGCTGGCGCGCTGCGGTCAGGGCAGGGTCGGGATGGGGCGCATTCATGAGAGGCTTCCTGCTGGTACGATCCAGTGTTTGAACTGAACCCAGTGTAGCGGGAGGCCACGGCTGCAAGCGGTGAAAAGAATTCAGCGCTGCATCCGATAATTTTCATGTGCCGGCGTATGCCGCGAGCAGCCAGTCGATGAACAGCTGCACTTCCGGCCGCAGGCGCGTATTGGCGTCGTACACCACGTAATAGGCGTGCGGCGGCGACGCCAGCCGGATGTCGAACAGCTCGACCACTTCGCCGCTGGCGATCATCTGCTGCGCGAAGTGCTGGCGCGTCAAGCCGACACCGTGGCCGTGCCGCACCGCCTCCAGTAGCAGGCCCAGGTCATCGACGCGCAGGCCGGTGGCCGGTTCCGGCCAGCCCAGGCCGGCCTGCTCGAACCATGGCTTCCAAGGCTCCAGCGCGGACCGCAGCAGGATCGCCTTCGATAAAGCCTCCGGGCTGTCGATGCCGCCGACGCGCTCAAGATAGTCCGGACTGGCGACCGGGAACGCCGGCTCCTCGAGCAGCTTGACGGTTTCCAGGTCCGGATATTTTCCAGCCCCGAAGCGTACCTCCAGATCCGACTCGGACAAGCTCAGGTCATATAGCGGGACCGACAGGAACACGTCCACCACGATATCGGGATGCGCATCGGTGAAACTGGCCAGCCGCGGCATCAGCAAATAGCGCGCAAACGTCGGCGGCACGGTGAGCTTGATGCGCGGCTGGGCCGACGCAGTCCGCCCGGGCAAGGGAAAGTCGGTCAGGGTGCGCAGCGCCACGCAGACCACGTCCAGATAGCTGCGGCCGAACGGCGTCAGGGTCGGCGCGCGGCCGTCGCGGATGAACAGGCGGTCGCCGACGAACTCCTCCAGCAGGCGGATGCGATGCGACAACGCCGACGGCGTGATGCACAGCTGGTTGGCCGCCACCGCGAACGAGCCGGAATGGGCGGCGGCCTCGAAGGCAGCCAGCGCATGGACTGGTGGAAATCGTTTTGGCATTGGCAGTCCCGGAGAGTGGTTTCAAAACGCGGCAACGCCCGTCCTGATGGCACGGGCGTCGCGGGTCAGGGCGTGCCGCTTTAATGAGGAATCATCCCCGTAAATACATAGGCCTGCAAGGTGGTCATGATGCCGACGATGACAACAAACAACAGACTGTGTTTGAGCGTAAAGCGGAACAGCTCGGATTCACGGCCTACCAGGCCGGTCGCCGCACACGCCACCGCGATGGACTGCGGCGAGATCATCTTGCCCGTCACGCCGCCGGTGGTGTTGGCGGCCACCATGAGCGTGTCGGACACGCCGATCTGGTGCGCGGTGGTGCTTTGCAGGGAGCAGAACAGGGCGTTCGACGAGGTGTCCGAACCGGTGAGGAACACACCCAGCCAGCCCAGCATCGGCGAGAAGAACGGGAAGGCGGCGCCGGTCCCGGCCAGCACCAGGGCCAGCGTGGACGACATGCCGGAATAGTTGGCCACGAATGCGAAGGCCAGCACCAGCCCGATCGACAGCACTGGACGGCGCAGCTCCACCAGCGTGTCCTTGAAGGCGCGCACGCCGTCGCCTGCTTTCATGCCCAGCAAGACCATGGAGATAATCGCGGTCAGCAGGATGGGCGTGCCGACGGCGGACAGCAGATCCAGCTTGTACACGGCGTCATATGGCTTGGCCACGGTGACGATGGGCGCGGTCTTGACGACCATCTGGTCGAGAAAGGGCACGTGCACTTTCAGTACGGTCCAGGCCAGCAGGCCCTTGCCCGCGAACAGCGCCTTGAATCCCGGCAGGCTCCACACGGTGACGATCGCCGTCAGGATGCCGAACGGCGCCCAGGCCCGCACGGTTTGCGCCAGCGTGTAAGGCGAACTGGTGCGGCCGCTGCCGGCTTCGGCGCTGCCCAGCGAACCACTGCCGCCAAAGCCGGACAGCGCAGCCGCGCCGCCCATGTTCACCACGCCGCGCGCGCCGCGCTTGGCGCTGACCGGCTGCCAGACTTTGAGCAGCAGCGTCAGTGACACCAGGCTGGCCAGCGCGGATGTGATATCCGGCAGTTCCGGGCCGATGTAGTTGGAGGTGAAGTACTGGGTGACGGCGAAGGTGCCGCCCGCTACCAGCGCGCCCGGCCACACTTCTTTCACGCCCCGCATGCCGTCCATCATGAACACCAGCCAGAACGGCACGAACAGCGACAGCAGCGGCAACTGGCGGCCGGCCATGGCGCCAATGTGCATGGCGTCGATGCCGGTGACCTGGCCTGCCACGATGATGGGTATGCCCATGGCGCCGAAGGCCACCGGCGCCGTATTGGCGATCAGGCACATGCCGGCCGCGTACAACGGGTTGAAGCCCAGGCCCACCAGCAGCGCGGCGGTGATGGCCACCGGCGCGCCGAAACCGGCTGCCCCTTCCAGGAAGGCGCCGAAGGAAAAGCCGATCAGCAGCATTTGCAGGCGCTGGTCATCGGTAATGGCCAGTATCGATGCACGGATGACGGTCAACTGGCCGGTGCGCTCGACGATCTTGTACAGGAACACGGCAGTGATGATGATCCACGCGATCGGCCACAGCCCGTAGGCGAAGCCGTAGGCCGCCGACGCCAGCGCCTGCGGCACCGGCATGCCATACGCGAAGATGGCGACGATCAGTGCCAGCGCCAGCGTAATGCCGCCGGCCAGATGGCCCTTGATGCGCAGAACGGCCAGCGCGACAAAGAAGAAAATGATAGGGACGGCGGCGGCCAGTGCCGACAATGCCAGGCTGCCTAGTGGTGCGTAGATCTGATTCCAGGGCTGCATAGTGCTCTCCTCCACGAGATGGTTTTTTGTAATGTCGGAGGAAAGTGTACGGCGCGCGGGAGCGTGAAAACCGCCGCCGCCGGATGAAATGAATTGACCGCAGAGGTGAAAATCTTTCAGCGGCCGACGCCACAGCCCAAACGCAAAAAACCCCGCACAGATCACTATGCGGGGTTTTGCTTATAACTAGCCTGACGATAACCTACTTTCACACTGGTTGCAGCACTATCATCGGCGCAAAATCGTTTCACGGTCCTGTTCGGGATGGGAAGGGGTGGGACCGA
>NZ_BAAKJE010000278.1:0-4284 GCF_059704565.1 Massilia sp. NBRC 108631 | reverse complement strand
CCGAGCGCTGCGCCAGGTTGCGCACCTCGGACGCCACCACCGCGAAGCCCCTGCCCTGCTCGCCCGCGCGCGCCGCTTCCACCGCCGCGTTCAGCGCCAGGATATTGGTCTGGAAGGCGATGCCGTCGATCACGCCAATAATGTCGACGATCTTGCGCGAAGATTCGTCGATCGACTGCATCGTGCCCACCACGTCCGAGACCGCCTCGCCGCCCTTGCGGGCCACGTCGGAGGCGGCCAGCGCCATCTGGTTGGCCTCGCGCGCGTTGTCGGCGTTCTGGCGCACGGTGGAGGTCAGCTCCTCCATCGACGACGCGGTCTCCTCCAGCGCGCTGGCCTGCTGCTCGGTGCGCGACGACAGGTCCAGGTTGCCGCTGGCAATCTCGCTGGACGCCGAGGTGATGGCGTCGGTGCCGCTGCGCACCTGGCTCACGATGCGCACCAGGCTGTTGTGCATATCGTCCAGCGCGTGCAGCAACTGCCCGGTTTCGTCCCTGGCGTACGGGCCGGCGGCCGTCCTGCCCTGGCCGCCGCCCTGTTCGCCGGTCAGGTCGCCGTCCGCCACGCGGCGCGCCATGTCCACCGCCTGCCGCATCGGGCGCGTGATGCCGGTGGCCAGCCACCACGCGAACGCCACGCTGAAAGCCACCGTCAGCAGCGCCAGCACCAGCTGCAAGTTGCGGCTTTGCGCGGCAATCGCGTCGATCTCGCGCGCAGCGTCGTCGATTTTCTTGTTCTGATGCTCCAGCAGCTTCTGCAGCATGGCCTCGTAACCCTTGGCCGCCGGCTGGTAATCCTTCTCCATCAGCGCGGCGGCCACGTCCATATTGCCGGCCGCCTTGGCCTTGTTGATGCCGTCGCGCGAGTCCACGTACGCCTTGCGCACGCCGCCCAGTTCGGCCATCAGCCGCTTGTCCTCGTCGGTGGAGAGCGCCTCGATCTGCTTGATCAGTTCCTGTGCCCGCTTGGTGGAATTGGCGATATCTTCGGCGAAGAACGGCGCCAGCGACGTGTCGCTGCTTTTGGCGATGGCGGTGGTGCGGCGGATGCCGGCAAACACGATGCGGTACCACTCGGAGATCAGGCGTTCCTTGGCCAGCGGTACTTCCATCATGGCGCGCGTGGCGTCGGCGCTGCCTTGCAGGCGGTAGATGCCGAAGCCGGTGTTGAAGATCATGCCGGCCAGCAGCACCGTGAAACCCAGCGCCAGGCGGCGGCCTATGCTCCAGTCCCTGATATTCATTTTTTCTCCCCAAAAGTAATCGGGCGTAAGAATTCCCGTCGCCCAGTGTAATGGCGCGCAGGCAAATCGGGTGTTGTACTTTGGTGCAGTGGGGAGGCTGAAACGGCGAGGCGGACCGGTCGGTCCGCCTGCGAGGGTGCTGCTGAGATGGTGAAGCCTAGTTCGACAGGGCTGCGAACGCGCGGTCGCGGATTTCTTCCACGGCACCGATACCTTCGATCTTGCGGTACTTCGGCGCTGCCGCGTCGCCGGACTGGGCCCAGTTGTTGTAGTAGCCCAGCAGTACTTCGGTCTGGTTGTGGTACACGTCCAGGCGCTTCTTCACGGTCTCGGCCTTGTCGTCGTCGCGCTGCACCAGGTCTTCGCCGGTGACATCGTCCTTGCCGTCGACCTTGGGCGGATTGAATTTCACGTGGTACACGCGGCCCGAGGCAGGATGCGAGCGGCGGCCGCTCATGCGCTCGATGATGGCCTCGTCCGGCACGGCGATTTCCAGCACATAGTCCACCTTGACGCCGGCTTCCTTCATGGCGTCGGCCTGCGCGATGGTGCGCGGGAAGCCGTCGAACAGGTAGCCGTTCTCGCAGTCGCATTCCTTCAGGCGCTCCTTCACCAGGCCGATGATGATGTCGTCCGATACCAGCTGGCCAGCGTCCATGACCTTCTTGGCAGCCAGGCCCATTTCCGTGCCGGCCTTGATGGCCGCGCGCAGCATGTCGCCGGTGGAGATCTGCGGAATATTATATTTTTCCTTGATGAAATTCGCTTGGGTGCCCTTGCCGGCACCGGGTGCTCCTAACAGAATGAGACGCATGAAAAGTCCTAAAACGATTATAAGAATCTGGTGGTATGGTTGGAAATGCTGCCGCTTCGTCTACCTTCGTCACGAAACTTACCACAAAACGCCCGCCTGACGCCAGTTTGTGGACGATTTGGCATGGCTTTATGCTTGCTTAGTGGCTAATTGGCGAAATGCCGGCGCACGCGTTCCAGGTCTTCAGGCGTATCGACGCCGGCCGCCGGGGCCGAGTCGGTCACGTGGACGGCGATCGGATAGCCGTGCCACAGCACGCGCAACTGTTCCAGCGCCTCGATCGACTCCAGCGGCGACACCGCCAGCTGGGGATAGGCTTGCAGGAAATCGTTGCGGTAAGCATACAGGCCGATGTGGCGCAGCGGCACATAGCCGGAACCGGCGCCCGGCAGCACGCTCGTGTCCAGGGCGAAAGCGTCGCGGTGCCAGGGGATGGTAGCGCGCGAGAAATACAGGGCGCGGCCGGCCTTGTCCAGCACCACCTTCACCACGTTGGGATTGAAAGCGTCGGCCGCATCGTGCAGCGGGTGGGCGCAGGTGGCCATCGGCACGTCGGCGCCGATGCGGGCGGCGGCGGCCGACAGCAGCGCCGGGTCGATCAGCGGCTCGTCGCCCTGCAGGTTCACCACCACCGCGTCCGGCGCCAGGTTCAGCGCGCGCGCCACTTCGGCGATGCGGTCGGTGCCCGACGGGTGGTCGGCGCGGGTCATGCACACTTCGACGCCGTGCTGCCGGCAGGCGGCGCCGATGTCCTCATGGTCGGTGGCGACGATGATGCGGGCCGCGCCGGCCAGCGCTGCGCGCTCGGCCACGCGCACCACCATGGGCTTGCCGCCCAGGTCGGCCAGCGGCTTGTTGGGCAGGCGGGTGGACGCCAGCCGCGCCGGGATGATGACGATGAAGCTCACTGGTCCGTCCCTTATTCCACCGCATCCTGCAGGGTGCGCGCCTCATCGGCCCACATGATGGGGATGCCATCGCGGATCGGGTAGGCCAGGCGGTCGCCGCGGCAAATCATTTCCTGGGCTTTTTTATCGTACTCCAGCGGGCCCTTGCAAACGGGGCAGACCAGGATATCAAGCAGACGAGCATCCACGACATTTCTCCACAATGTATTCGGCCAGCGCGGCATCGATGCGCGCTGTCACCGGAACCACCCACAAGCGCGGGTCATCCCTCAGTTCTTCAATTTGGGCACATTTTACTGCATCCTTCTCGGTCATCAAGACGATGTCGACGTCCAGGCCGTCGAAGGGGCGGTCGAGAAAATCATGATGGTCCGGCAAAGGCAGCTCGATCGGCTCCAGGCCGGCGCCGCGCAGCATGCCGAAAAAGCGCCCCGGATTGCCGATGCCGGCCGCTGCCGCGACGCGCAGCTTGCGCCCGGCCAGCTCGGCCAGGGATACGCGCTCGCTGCGGTCGGCCAGGCGCTCGGCGGTATCGCCGGCCAGTATCATCTGCACCGGCGCGGCGGCCCGGGCGTCGGCGCGGCCGCGCACCGCCCCGGGCGGCGCCACGCTGGCGGCCAGCGCGGCCGGCAGCGCCGGCGCGTTCACCACCGTCACATCGCGCCGGCGCGACGGCTGCTCGCGCAGCGGCCCGGCCGGCAGCAGCCAGCCATTGCCCACGCCCCGGCCATCGAACAGCACGATCTCCACATCGCGCTGCAGCTTGTAGTGCTGCAAGCCATCGTCGGCGACAAGGATGTTGACCGCCGGATCGGCCGCCAGCAGCGCCCTGCCCGCCGCAGCGCGGTCGCGCCCCACCATCACCGGACAGCCGGTGCGCATGGCGATCAGCAGCGGCTCGTCGCCCACCTGCTGCGGCGTGGACGCGGCGGTGACCAGGCGCGGCGCGCTGTCCTTGCTGCCGAAGCCGCGCGAAATCACGCCGGGATGAAAGCCGGCCTGCTGCAATGCCTGCACCAGCCAGATCGTCAGCGGCGTCTTGCCGGTGCCGCCGATAAAGATATTCCCCACCACCACCACCGGCACCGGCAGCCGCTCCGACTTCAGCACGCCCGCACGGAACAGTCCGCTGCGCAATCCCGCCAGCCCGCCAAACACCAGCGACAGCGGCCACAGCGCGCAAGCAAGCGCCCCCCTGCGCAGCCAATTGCGCGTCAGCGTCGATTCAAGCGAGGAAGTTCTGGTCATAACGACTGATTGAGCAGCCCCTGCCCCAACAAGCTGAGCCGCATCGCCCCAACTTCGGGGTCTGACCCCGA
>NZ_BAAKJE010000277.1:0-229 GCF_059704565.1 Massilia sp. NBRC 108631 | reverse complement strand
CCTGGGTGCTGCTCAGCGCGACAACTTGCGCGGTGGTCAGGCCGTTGGCGATCAGGCTGGTGCTCAGCGCGCCCATCTGGGCGCTGGTCAGCGCGGCGATCTGGTTGGTGGTCAAGCCGGCGAACTGGCTGGTGCTCAGGCCGGCGATGGCGCTGGTCTTGAGCGCCACGAAGTCCACCGTTTCCATCGCGGCCAGGTCGACCGTTTCCATGGCGCCCAGCTGGGCCGA
>NZ_BAAKJE010000276.1:0-229 GCF_059704565.1 Massilia sp. NBRC 108631 | reverse complement strand
CCTGGGTGCTGCTCAGCGCGACAACTTGCGCGGTGGTCAGGCCGTTGGCGATCAGGCTGGTGCTCAGCGCGCCCATCTGGGCGCTGGTCAGCGCGGCGATCTGGTTGGTGGTCAGGCCGGCGAACTGGCTGGTGCTCAGGCCGGCGATGGCGCTGGTCTTGAGCGCCACGAAGTCCACCGTTTCCATCGCGGCCAGGTCGACCGTTTCCATGGCGCCCAGCTGGGCCGA
>NZ_BAAKJE010000275.1:0-11762 GCF_059704565.1 Massilia sp. NBRC 108631 | reverse complement strand
TCCCACCCCTTCCCATCCCGAACAGGACCGTGAAACGATTTTGCGCCGATGATAGTGCTGCAACCAGTGTGAAAGTAGGTTATCGTCAGGCTAGTTATATAAAAAAGCCCACCAAGTGATCTTGGTGGGCTTTTTTCATTTTTGTCCCATTTGAGACACTTTCCACCAAAAAGTCTCATTTCCCGCCTTTTTTGACTCCCCCTGAACGGATGGGCTAACTTTCCTCTCCTACCAACCTGGGAGATAGAAATGGCACTTCGTACGACCATGCTAGCCGCCGCCGTTGCAGCGTCGCTACTTTCCACCGCCCACGCCGCCCCCATCATGGGCGAGCCGGCGTCGTTTTCCCCGCAAGAAAAGGCCCGGCTGATCAGCACGCTGAACGGCGAACGCGGCAAGCACGGCCTGGATACCGATCACGGCTTCGTCATCGGCAGCCAGCATCCCGGCGCACGCGGCCATGCCATCAGCCGCCTGAACCACACCTACAAGGGCGTGCGCATCTTCGAATCCGAGTCGGTGGTGGTGTCCGATGCCGGCGGCAACATCCTCAGCGAATCGATCGCGGACCGCCGCGGCGCGCTGTCGGCCAAGCGCATGGACATCAAGCCGAAGCTGCATGCCCAGCAGGCCGTGGACGTGGCGCTGCGCCGTGTCGGTCCGTACGGCGTGGCGATCGACCCGCCAAGCGCCGAGCTGATCATCTATCCCGTCATGAAGACCGTGCGCGCACCCGGCGCGGAGAACAAGGCGGAAGCCGAGCTGAATGCCACTGACGTCACCGAGGTGCTGGACGGCTACAAGCTGGCCTACCTGGTGCAGACCCGCATGGCCAACGGCAACAAACCCGTGTTCCACAACACCATCGTCAACGCCCAGGACGGCAGCGTGATCGAGCAGTGGAACATGCTGCAAACCGTGATCGGTACCGGCAACAGCCAGTACAACGGCGCCGTGCCTATCAACACCACCCTGAGCGGCACCACCTACAAGATGGTGGACGGCTCGCGCGGCACCGGCGGCACCTTCGGCGCCATGGCCATCACCAACGCCAACCACACCACCAGCGCCGGCAGCGTGTACACCAATTCCAGCAACACCTGGGGCGACGGCCAGCAGTACATCGCCGGCGGCAGCACCACCAACGCCAATGGCCAGACCGCCGCCGTCAACGCGCTGTGGGGCTTGATGAACACCTACGACATGCTGAAGAACGTGCTGGGCTGGCAGTCGCTGGACGGCAACAACACCTCGACCTACATCGCGGCCCACGTCAACACCGCCTACGACAACGCCTACTATTCCGACGGCTGCAAATGCATGTACATCGGCGACGGCGGCAGCTACTTTAACAACCTGGGCTCGATCGACGTGATCGGGCACGAGATGGGCCACGGCGTCACCGCTGCCACGTCCAACCTGAACTACCGGGGCGAATCCGGCGGCCTGAACGAGTCGAGCTCGGACATCACCGGCGAAGCGGTGGAAGCGTATGCGCGCGCCGGCGGCAGCGGCGCCGCGCTGCCGTCGCCTGGCGCCAACGACTGGATGATGGGCAAGGAAATCGCCAAGGATGGCCAGCCGCTGCGCTGGATGTACAAGCCCAGCAAGGACGGCAGCAGCCCGGATGCCTGGAGCACCTCGCTCAAGCGCCTGGACGTGCACTACAGCAGCGGCCCGAACAACCGCATGTTCTACTTCCTGGCCAAGGGTTCCAGCTCGAGCGCCGGCAGCGAGTACTACAGCAAATACCTGACCAAGGCGCCGTTGGCGATGACCGGCATCGGCCTGGACAAGGCTTACCGCATCTGGTTCAAGGCGCTGAGCACCAAGTTCACCTCCTCGACCAACTATGCGGACGCGCGCCTGAAAGTGCTGGCTTCCGCGCAGGAGCTGTATGGCGTCAACAGCGCGGAGGCCAAGGCCGTGCAGCGCGCTTACGCGGCCATCAACGTGGGAACGGACGTGGCCGAGTAAGCCATCGGCGGGACGAAAAAAAACCTCCGCAGTGTGAACTGCGGAGGTTTTTTCTTGCGTGCGGATTAGTAGCGGTAGGCCAGCTTCACCACGGCGTAGTCGACGCCGCTGTTCGGCTTCTTGATGCCGCCGTTCGAGAAGTGCTGGATCTTGGCGGCCACTTCCCAGTGGTTGTCGAACACGTAGCCAACGCCGATGTGGTCGCCGAACTGGAAGGCGGTGGAGAGCTTGTCGTCGTTGTTGTTGTACAGCTTGGACAGCAGGTGCACGCCGATGCCGCCTTCAACGTAGAAACCCTTCTTGTTGTCGGCGCCGTAGCGGAACACGGGCGTGAAACCGACGTCCACCAGGTCCTGGTGCGCGCCCGGCACATTGTTGGCCATCTTGCCGCGCCACGCGCCGAAGCTGGCGTCCCAGTAACCGCTCAGGCTGGTGCCGTTGGATTGGAACCACTGCTTGTTCCAGTCGGAAGTGGCGCCGATGCGCGCCATCTGGATCTTGGAGGCGCTGGCGTATTCCACGTAGGACGTATCGATCAGCTTGTCGTCGGCAACTGCGGCTTGCATTGCCAGAATTGCGGCGGCCGCCGCGAGGATTTTTTTAGTTTGCATGGCTTCTTTCAGAGTCTGCGCTATATGTCGAGTTATATAGCAGTACTTCATTCTACCGAGATTCACAAAATCGTTCAGGAGGCGCTACTATTCTTACGACATCCTCAACATTGTTCACTCAGGAGTAGTCCCATTGTCAACGCAAATTTCATTCCTTGGTATCGGCTTGATGGGAGAGCCGATGGTGCGGCGCCTGCTGCAAGCCGGCTTCCCCGTCACTGTCTGGAACCGCACGGCCAGCAAGGCCGAACCGCTGGCTGAATTCGGCGCCATGCCGGTGGCCGAACTGGGGGACGCTGTCAGCTCTGCGGACGTGGTGATCTCCATGCTCGAGGCCGGGCCCGTGGTGGGCCTGGTGATCGATGCGGCGCTGCCCTCGCTGCGGCCGGGCGCGCTGTGGATAGACATGAGCTCCACCCGTCAATCCGAGGCGCAGGAGTTCCACACGCGGCTCACGGCGGGCGGCTGCCGTTTCGTGGACGCACCGGTGTCCGGCGGCGTGGCCGGCGCACAGGCGGGCACGCTGGCCATCATGGCGGGCGGCAATGCGCAAGACTATGCGGACGCCGAGCCGGTGTTTGCCGCCATGGGGCGCTGCACGCTGGTTGGACCGGCTGGCAGCGGGCAGGTGTCCAAGCTGTGCAACCAGCTGATCGTGGGCGGTACCATCAACATCGTGGCGGAGGCGCTGCTGCTGGCACAGGCGGCCGGCGCGGACCCGGCTGCGGTGCGGGCCGCGATACGGGGCGGTTTTGCCGAGAGCAAGGTGCTGGAGGTGCATGGACAGCGCATGCTGGAGCGCAATTTCATGCCGGGCGGGCAGGTGCGCACGCAGCTCAAGGACCAGCACAACATCCTGGCCGCCGCGGCTGCGGCGGGCGTGCAGTTGCCGGTCACCGACCTGGTGACGCAGCGCTATGAGGCGATTGTGGACATGTTCCCGCAGGCGGATCACTCGGCCGCGCTGCTGGGGCTGGAGCAGCTCAACACCGGGCAGCGCGTGGGGAACGGGCCGGACCAGTTGCCCTAACGCGCCGCTCTCAGCGCGCCAGCGGCAGCGCCGTTTCCGCCAGCCGCACCCAGAAGCTGGCGCCGATGGGCAGCAGGTTGTCGTTAAAGTCGTAGCTGCCGTTGTGCAGCACGCAGGGACCCAGGCCGTGGCCGCCGTCGCGGTGGTCGCCGTCGCCATTGCCGAGGAAGATGTAGCAGCCCGGCTTTTCCTGCAGGAAGAAGGCGAAGTCTTCCGCACCCATGGTCGGCTCGACCTGCTCGTCCACCTGGTCGGCGCCGGCCACTGCCTTCATCACTTCCACCGCGAACCGGGTTTCCTTCGCATGGTTCACCAGCGGCGGATAGTTGCGCCTGAACGCAAAATCGACTTCCGCATCGAAGCCCGCCGCGATGTTCTCGGCCAGCAGCCGCATGCGCTGCTCGATCAGGTCCAGCACCTCGGTGGTGAAGGTGCGCACCGTGCCCACCATCTTCGCCTCGTCCGGAATCACGTTGGTCGCGCTGCCGGCGTGGATCTGGGTGATCGACAGCACCGCCGTGTCGAGCGGGCTCTTGTTGCGGGTGACGATGGTCTGCCAGGCCTGCGCGATCTGCACTGCCACCATGATGGGATCGATGCCCTTGTGCGGCTGGGCCGCGTGGGCGCCCTTGCCGCGTATGGTCACATGAAACTCATTGCTCGACGCCATCATGGGGCCCTCACACACGCCGAAGCTGCCGGCCGGCATGCCCGGCCAGTTGTGCATGCCGTACACCGCTTCCATCGGGAAACGCTCGAACAGGCCGTCCTGGATCATGCGGCGCGCGCCGGCCCCGCCTTCCTCGGCCGGCTGGAAAATCAGGTACACGGTGCCGTCGAAATCGCGGTGCTGCGCCAGGTGGCGGGCCGCGCCCAGCAGCATCGAGGTGTGGCCGTCGTGGCCGCAGGCGTGCATCTTGCCTTCGTGCTTGGATGCATGGGCGAAAGTGTTGATTTCCTGCATGGGCAGCGCGTCCATATCGGCGCGCAGGCCGATGGCGCGCTCCGAGGTGCCGCTCTTGATAATGCCGACCACGCCGGTCAGGCCCAGGCCGCGCACGACGGGGATACCCCATTCGGTCAGCTTGGCAGCCACCACGTCGGAGGTGCGGACTTCCTCGTAGCAAAGTTCCGGGTGCGCGTGCAGATCGCGCCGGATCTGCTGCAACTCGGATTGAAACGCAATAATCGGTTCTACAAGTTTCATTCTGGGCTCTCCAGTATTTTATTCTTGCTTGCGTCTTTGTAAGACGCCGTGCGCTATAGCGGTATAGCCATTGTAGCCTTTGCCGCCGCCGGATGGGGTAGCGCGGAATCGTTTACGATAGTGGTTTCGATGTTTGTTCCTGGACCCGCCATGACCTCCACCAGCCACGTCCGTGCCGCCTGCCCGCACGATTGCCCCGACACCTGCGCCATCATCGTCACCGTCGAAGACGGCGTCGCCACCGAAGTGAAAGGCGACCCGGACCACCCGCCCACCGGCGGCGTGCTCTGTACCAAGGTGGCGCGCTACACCGAGCGCACTTACCACCCGGACCGCCTGCTGCGTCCGCTGCGCCGGGTCGGCAAGAAGGGCGAGGGCAAGTTCGAGCGCATCAGCTGGGACGAAGCGCTGGACGCCATCGCCGCCAAGCTGAAGCCTATCGTGGCGCGCGCACCGGAAGCGCTGCTGCCCTACAGCTACGCCGGCACCATGGGCTTGCTGCAGGGCGAATCCATGGCAGGACGCTTCTTCCACACCTTGGGCGCCTCGCAGCTGGACCGCACCATCTGCGCCACGGCCGGCGCCACCGGCTACAAATACACGGTGGGCGGCTCCACGGGCACCGACCTTGAGCATTTCCAGGACGCCAAGCTGATCATCATCTGGGGCGGCAATCCCATCGCTTCCAACCTGCATTTCTGGACTCGCGCCCAGGCCGCCAAGCGCAACGGCGCCAGGCTGATCGCCATCGATCCCTACCGCTCGCTGACGGCCGAGAAATGCCACCAGCACATCGCCCTGCTGCCCGGCACCGACGCCGCGCTGGCGCTGGGCATGATGCATGTGCTGATCGCCGAAGACCTGCTGGACCACGATTACATCGCCGGGTATACGCTGGGCTTCGAGCAACTGAAAGAACGCGCCGCCGAATGGACACCCGAGCGCACTGCGGCAACCTGCGGCATCACGGTGCAGGAAGTGGTGGAACTGGCGCGCCTGTACGGCGGCATGGCGAAGAACGGCGAGCCGGTGGCCATCCGCACCAACTACGGCGTGCAGCGCGTGCGCGGCGGCGGCATGGCGGTGCGCAATATCGCCTGCCTGCCGGCGCTGGTGGGCGCCTGGCGCCACGCGGCCGGCGGCATCCAGCTGTCTTCCAGCGGCTCCTTCCCGGCCAAC
The DNA here is from genome assembly GCF_059704565.1 of Massilia sp. NBRC 108631. Taxonomy (NCBI): domain Bacteria; kingdom Pseudomonadati; phylum Pseudomonadota; class Betaproteobacteria; order Burkholderiales; family Oxalobacteraceae; genus Massilia; species Massilia sp. NBRC 108631. Next base: position 5,758 of record NZ_BAAKJE010000275.1, on the reverse strand, counting down.
AAGGCCCTGCTGCAGCGCACCGACCTGCTGCAGCGGCACGCCAAACTGCCGCGCACCATCAACATGAGCACCATCGGCGACGACTTGCTGCGCCCGGCCTCGCCTGAATTCGGCCCGCAGGTGGAGGCGGTGATCGTGTACAACTCCAACCCGGTGGCGGTGGCGCCCGATTCGGCCAAGGTGGCGGCCGGCTTTGCGCGCGACGACCTGTTTACCGTGGTGCTGGAGCACTTCCAGACCGACACCGTGGACTACGCCGACATCGTGCTGCCCGCCACCACGCAGCTGGAACACGTGGACGTGCACACGTCTTACGGCCACCTGTACATGATGGCCAACAACGCTGCCATCGCGCCCATGGGCGAAGCCAAGCCGAACACGGAAATCTTCCGCCTGCTGGCCGCGCGCATGGGCCTGGACGATCCTGTTTTCCATGAGAGCGACGATCAGCTGGCGGCGCAGGCTTTCAATACGAAAGACGCGCGCGCCGTCCATTTCGACTGGGAGTCGCTCAAGCAGAAAGGCTGGCAGCGCCTGAACATGCCGGCCGCGCCGTTCGCGCAGGGCGGCTTCCCCACGCCGTCCGGCAAATGCGAGTTCTATTCGGCGCAGATGCTGGCCGACGGCCTCGATCCGCTGCCCGCATATATTGCGCCGTACGAGTCGCGCGCCAGCAATCCGGCGCTGGCCGCGAAGTACCCGCTGGGCATGATTTCTCCGCCGCAGCGCAACTTCCTGAACTCCACCTTTGTCAATGTGACCAGCTTGCGCGCCACCGAGGGCGAGCCGCAGCTCGACATGCATCCGGACGACGCGGCGCAGCGCGGCGTGGCGCACGGCGAAATGGTGCGCATATACAACGATCGTGGCTCATTCGTATGTAAATTGCGCGTCACCGACAAGGCCCGCGCGGGGCTCGTGGTGGGCCTCTCCATATGGTGGAAGAAGCTCGCCGGCGACGGCAAAAACGCCAACGAAGTGACCAGCCAGCGGCTTACCGATATGGGCCGCGCGCCGACTTTTTACGATACACTGGTCCAGGTAGAGAAAGCGGCGTGAGAGTGAAAAATGCGCAAATTTGCCCGACAGCTAATGCGTGCCAGGTTCTGGCTGGCGGCGGGCGCGTGCGCATTGATGCTGGCTGGCTGCGCCCAGTTTAAATACTACTTCCAGGCCGCGCAGGGCCAGTACGCGCTGTGGTCCGAAGCGCGTCCCATCGAAGACTGGCTGGGCGATCCGGCCACCGACGCCAAGCTCAAGGCGCGCCTGGAAAAGGCGCTGCTGATACGCCGCTTCGCCGTCAAGGAGCTTGGCCTGCCGGACAACGCCAGCTACCGCAACTACGCCGCCCTGAACCGGCCTTATGTGCTGTGGAACGTGGTGGCCACGCCGTCGCTGTCGCTGCGGCCCATCCAGTGGTGTTTCCCGATTGCCGGCTGCGTCAGCTATCGCGGCTACTACAGCAAGGAGGACGCCGAAGCCTACGCCGACGAGCTGCGCAAGGAAGGCAACGACGTGCAGCTGGGCGGCGTGCCGGCCTATTCCACCCTGGGCTGGTTCAGCGATCCGCTGCTGTCGTCCTTCATCAACTATTCCGACGCTGAACTGGCGCGCATGGTGTTCCACGAGCTGGCGCACCAGGTTGCCTACGTGCAGGGCGATTCGCGCTTCAACGAAGCGTTCGCCACGGCGGTGGAGGAAGCCGGCGTGCAGCGCTGGCTGGACATGTACGGCAACCCCGCCATGCGCGAAGCCTACGAGCGCTACAGCGTGCGCCGGCGCGACTTCCTCGACCTGCTGGTGCGGCACCGCGCGCTGCTGGCGTCGAACTATGCGCGCAAGGTCAGCGACAAGAAGAAGCGGGAAGAGAAACTGCGCATTTTCGCCGCGCTGAAAGAGGAATATCAGTTGATGAAAGTCAACAGTTGGGGCGGCTACGCGGGCTATGATCGTTTCTTCGCCGAACCATTAAATAATGCCCACCTTGCCTCTGTTGCAACTTACAATGATTTTTTACCGGGCTTCCGCGCCTTGCTGGCGCAGGAAAAGACCTTCCCGCGCTTTTATGCTGCGGTGCAAGGCATGTCGACCTTGAGCCTGCAGGAGCGCCAGGCCCGCTTGCTGCATCTGGGACAGCCGCCGCCACCCCCACCCGATACGGTCGCTACGCAATCGCTAGCGTCGCCGGAACACTGAACTCTGCTGCGCTGCAGCAGGTTGCGTCTGCGCATTACTTCGTAGAGCAGGGGTTCAAAATCTGCAAAAGCGCTTGCATACTAGCGTGGCGCCCGATAGCATCTTACTCAGTTTGTGTACGAGCGTACTATTTTTTGTTTGCCCCCCAAAAAAACATATCAAGAGACGAGGCACAGGATGGAAAAAATTTGGCTGCAGTCGTACCCCCCCGGCGTTCCAGCGGAGATCGATCCGAACCAATATCGTTCGCTGGTGCATTTGCTGGAAGAGTCCTTCCAGAAGTACGCGGACCGCAATGCCTACGTCTGCATGGACAAATTCCTCACCTATGCCGAACTTGACAGCTATTCCAAGCGCCTGGGCGCGTGGCTGCAAAGCCGCAGCCTGAAAAAGGGCGCGCGCGTGGCGGTGATGATGCCCAACGTGCTGCAATACCCGATCGCCATCGCCGCCATCCTGCGCGCCGGCTATACCGTGGTCAACGTCAACCCGCTGTATACGCCGCGCGAGCTGGAGCACCAGCTGAACGACTCCGGCGCGGAAGCCATCCTGATCCTCGAGAACTTTGCCACCACGCTGGAACAGGTGCTGCCGCGCACCAAGATCAAGCACATTGTGGTGGCCAGCATGGGCGAAATGCTGGGCGGGCTGAAGGGCGTGATCGTCAACTTCGTGGTGCGCAATGTGAAGAAGATGGTGCCGGCCTTCTCGCTGCCGAACGCGGTGCGTTTCAAGGACGCGCTGTCGCAGGGCGCGGGCATGAAGCTCACGCCGGTGGAGCTGAACGCGTCCGACGTGGCCTTCCTGCAGTACACGGGCGGCACCACGGGCGTGTCCAAGGGCGCCACGCTGACCCACCGCAACATCGTCGCCAACCTGCTGCAGAACGAAGCCTGGGCCCAGCCGCGCCTGAAGACCTTGCCGGCCAATGAGCCGCTGACCATCGTCTGCGCGCTGCCGCTGTACCATATCTTCGCGCTGACGGCCTGCGCCATGTGGGGCATGCGCATGGGCGCGATGAACATCCTGATCCCCAACCCGCGCGACATCGGCGGCTTCATCAAGGAACTGTCCAAGTACAAGTTCAACATGCTGCCGGCCGTGAACACGCTGTACAACGCGCTGGTGAACCATCCCGAGTTCAGCAAGCTGGATTTCTCCGGCGTGGTGATCTGCAACGGCGGCGGCATGGCGGTGCAGCAGGCCGTCAACGACAAGTGGCTGAAAGTGACGGGCGTGCCCATCATCGAAGGCTACGGCTTGTCCGAGACCTCGCCGACCGCCACCTGCAACCGCGCCGACGGCACGGCCTTCACCGCCACCATCGGCCTGCCGGTGCCGTCCACCGACATCGCCATCCTGGACGACGACGGCAAGGAAGTGCCGCTGGGCCAGCCGGGCGAGATCGCCATCCGCGGTCCGCAAGTGATGGTGGGCTACTGGAACCGTCCGGAGGAAACCGCCAAGGTGATGACGCCGGAGGGCTTCTTCAAATCCGGCGACGTCGGCGTGATGGACGCCAACGGCTACGTGAAGATCGTCGACCGCAAGAAGGACATGGTGCTGGTGTCCGGCTTCAACGTGTATCCGAACGAAGTGGAAGGCGTAATCGCCGGCCATCCGGGCGTGCTGGAATGCGCCTGCATCGGCGTGCCGGACGAGCATTCGGGCGAAGCGGTGAAAGTGTTCGTGGTGCGCAAGGACCCGAACCTGAGCGTGGAGACCCTGATGGCCTACTGCAAGGAAAACCTGACCGGCTACAAGAAGCCGAAATACATCGAGTTCCGCGACGAGCTGCCGAAGACCAACGTCGGCAAGATCCTGCGCCGCGTGCTGCGCGACGAAGTGGTGGGCGAGAAGAAGAAAGCGGCATAAGCCCACTGGCCACAGGCACAACCGCCTGCTGGCCAGGCGGTTTTTTTATCGAATAATGTTTGAGCGAGGCTACTGATGGACAAGATTTGGTTGAATTCCTACCCCCAAGGCGTACCTGCGGAAATCGACAACACGCAATACAGCTCGGTAACGCATTTGCTGGAGGAGTCTTTCCGTCAGTTTGCCGACCGTAACGCCTACGTGTGCATGGACAAGTTCCTGACCTACCGCGAAGTGGACCAGATGTCCAAGCAGATGGGCGCCTGGCTGCAAAGCAAGGGACTGGAAAAGGGTGCGCGCGTGGCCATCATGCTGCCCAACGTGCTGCAATATCCGGTCGCCATGGCGGGCATCCTGCGCGCCGGCTACACGGTGGTCAACGTCAACCCGCTGTACACGCCGCGCGAACTGCAGCACCAGTTGAACGACTCCGGCGCCGAAGCCATCATCGTGCTGGAGAACTTTGCCACCACGGTGCAGCAGGTGCTGTCGGCCACCAAGGTCAAGCACGTGATCGTGGCCAGCATGGGCGACCTGCTGGGCGGCCTGAAAGGCGCCATCGTCAACTTCGTGGTGCGCAACGTGAAGAAAATGGTGCCGGCCTGGTCGCTGCCGGGTTCCATCAGCTTCAAGAAAATGCTGGCCGAAGGCGCGCGCCTGACGCTCAAGCCGGTGCAGCTGGGCCACGAGGACATCGCCTTCCTGCAATACACCGGCGGCACCACCGGGGTTTCCAAGGGCGCCGTGCTGCTGCATCGCAACGTCATCTCCAACGTGCTGCAGAACGAAGCCTGGCTGGGCCTGGACACCAGCGGCAAGCAGGTGGTGTTCGTGTGCGCGCTGCCGCTGTACCACATCTACTCGCTCACCATCAGCGCCTTCATGGGCATGCGTTTCGGCGGCTTGAACATCCTGGTGCCGAACCCGCGCGACATTCCCGGCTTCGTCAAGGAACTGGCCAAGTATCCGGTGGTGGTGTTCCCGGCTGTAAACACGCTGTACAACGCGCTGCTCAACAACCCGGACTTCGCCAAGCTCGACTTCTCCAGCTACAAGGTATGCAACGGCGGCGGCATGGCGGTGCAGCAGGCGGTGGCGGACCGCTGGCTGAAGCTGACCGGCACGCCTATCATCGAAGGTTACGGCCTGTCCGAAACGTCGCCGGTGGCGACCGCCAACCGGGTCGACATCAAGGAGTTTACCGGCACCATCGGCCTGCCGATCCCGTCGACCGAGATCAAGATCCTGGACGACGACGGCGTCGAAGTGCCGCTGGGCCAGCCGGGCGAGATCGCCATCCGCGGCCCGCAGGTGATGGCCGGCTACTGGCAGCGTCCGGACGAAACGGCCAAGACCATGACGGCCGACGGTTTCTTCAAGACCGGCGACGTCGGCATCATGGACGAGCGCGGCTACACCCGCATTGTCGATCGCAAGAAAGACATGATCCTGGTGTCCGGCTTCAACGTCTACCCGAATGAAATCGAAGGCGTGGTGGCGGCGCACCCGGGCGTGCTGGAAGTGGCCTGCATCGGCGTGCCGGACAAAAATTCCGGCGAAGCGGTCAAGCTGTTCGTGGTGCGCAAAGACCCCAACCTGACCGCCGAAGCCATCCAGGAATTCTGCAAGCACGAACTGACCGCCTACAAGAAGCCGAAATACATCGAGTTCCGCGACGAGCTGCCGA
>NZ_BAAKJE010000274.1:0-64030 GCF_059704565.1 Massilia sp. NBRC 108631 | reverse complement strand
GGCGGCAGCGGCCGGGCCGCTGGCCGCCGCGATGAGGGCGGCGGCCAGCAGGGTCCTGCGTAGCGCCTTCATGATGCGCGGCGGCCACCGGGTCCCTGCTACCGCTTACCACCAGCCGCTGTAGATCGCAGCCAGCGTTACGCCAATGACGGCCGAGCCGAGGGCAAAGGCGCCGTCCACGCGGAACAGCGAGGTGTCGATATGCAGGTGCCTGGACGTGCCTTGGCGGCGCGCCTCGGCCAGTTTGCTGATCAGCACCATGCCGGCGACGACGACGAAGAACACGATGAACATGCGGTCCAGGAAGGGAATCTCGGCCACGCCGGCGTCGGTGACCTTGGCAAAGCCGATCGGGATCAGGAAGGACAAGTCCATCATGGCCGGCAGGAATTTCAGCACGATGGAGCCGACCAGGCCGCCCACGGTGGCGAACATGGCCGCGCCGGCGGTGGTTTTCTTCCAGAAGAAGCCCATCAGGAACATGGCCAGGATGCCGGGCGAGACAAAGCCGGTGTATTCCTGGATGTACTGGAAACCGCCTTTCTTGTCGATGCCCAGCATCGGCGCGATGAACACGGCCAGGCCCATGGCCACCACCACGCTGACGCGGCCGATCCACACCATGCGCTGTTCGTTGGCTTCCTTGTTGAAGTTTTTCTTATACAGGTCGAGCGTGAAAATGGTGGCGATGCTGTTGGCCTTGCCGGCCAGCGACGCCACCACGGCGGCCGTCAGCGCGGCAAAGGCGATGCCCTTCAGGCCCGATGGCAGCAGGTTCAGCAGGACCGGGTAGGCGCGGTCCGGATTGACTTCGCCGCCGTGCTGCATGGCGGTGCCCAGCGCGCCGGCCTGGTCCAGCACGTACGCGGCAATGCCGGGCAGGACCACGATGATGGGCATCAGCAGTTTCAGGAAGGCCGCGAACAGCAGGCCTTTGCGGGCGGTCGGCAGGTCGGCGCCCAGTGCGCGCTGCGTGATGTACTGGTTGCAGCCCCAGTAGTTCAGGTTGACGATCCACATGCCGCCGATCAGCACCGACAGGCCGGGCAAGTCCATATAGTTCGGGTTGTCGCGCGCGAGCACCATGTCGAAGTGGCCGCCGGCGCGCACGAACAGTTCGGAGAAGCCGGCAATCGCGCCTTGCTTGTTGGCCAGGGCCGCCACCATGTCCAGCGCCAGCCAGGTGGTGACCAGGCCGCCGATCACCAGGCAGGTCACCTGCACCACGTCGGTGTAGCCGATCACCTTCATGCCGCCCAGCGTGATGATGGCGGCGAACACGGCCAGGAACAGCATGCATGGCAGCAGGGCGATGCCGGACAGGCTGCTGATGGCCAGCGCGCCCAGGTACAGGATGGAGGTCAGGTTGACCACCACGTACAGGCCCAGCCAGAACAGCGCCATGGTGGTGGCCACTGCCTTGCCGTAGCGCTGCTCCAGGAACTGCGGCATGGTGTAGATGCGGTTCTTCAGGTAGACCGGCATGAAGAACACGGCCACGATCACCAGCGTGGCGGCGGCCATCAGTTCATACACGGCGATGGCCATGCCGATCTTGAAGCCGGAGCCGCTCATGCCGATGAACTGCTCGGCCGAGATGTTGGACGCGATCAGCGAGGCGCCGATGGCCCACCAGGTCAGCGAGCCTTCGGCCAGGAAGTAGTCGTGCGAGGCCGAGCCGGAGCCGGCCTGCTTGCGCCGGTACACCCAGAGCCCGTAGCCGGACACCAGGACGAAGTAGAAGAGGAAGACGATCACGTCGACGGTTGAAAAGGTGCTCATGAAATGCTCACGGTGAAAGGTTGTCTCTGGGCGGGCGGCCGTGCTGTGCGCCGGGCCCCATTTATAAAAATCGGCAAAAGGAAAATCTTAGACGACATGGGCCTATGATTTCCAATATGACTTTTGCATCCAGCTATACTGTTTCGGCATGGATCAGTTCGCTTCTGCGACCCGCTGCGCTCGCATTATTGCCCAAGACCGGGGCCCGTAAACGCCTTTGCGGGGCAGTTAGCCAGAATCGTTCCGCCCCTTGGTGATTTTCGTAATTGATAGGCCGTGCCGGCGATTGCAGAATGGCATGGTGCCGTTCTCGTACAGGAAGCCCCGCATTGCAATGATGACCAAACCCTTTCCCGGCACCGTGGCGGAGCCGGACGAATACCGCTTGTTTACGCTCAAGAATGCCGGCGATATGGCGGTCACGATCAGCGAACGGGGCGGCGCGCTGCGTTCGTGGCGCACGCCCGACCGCTACGGCCGCATGGCCGACGTGCTGCTGGCCGGGCGCGACGGCGCCGCAGCCCTGTGGCAGGGCCGCCAGGCCGGCGGCGGCGTGGCCATGCTGCTGACGGCGCCGGGCGGCACCCCCGGCATGCTGGTCGACTATCGGCTGGACTATCGCCTGGACGACGACGGCAGCCTGACCGTCGACTATCACGCCACGGCCCGGTCCGCAGCCCGGCTGGAAGCCAAGCCGCACACCTGCTTCAACCTGAACGGCGGCGTCACCGACGTCGGCGACCACATCTTGCGGATCGACGCCGACTACTATGTGGAAGTGGATGCCGAAGGCACGCCGGCCGGCGTGGCCGCGGTAGGGGGAACGCCGTTCGACTTCCGCCAGCCGGCGCCCATCGGTCCGCGCCTGAGCTGGCCAGACCGGCAGATCCACCTGGCCGGCGGCTTCGACCACTGCCTGTTCGTGCGCAGCCACTACACCGGCGGCCAGGGCGTCTTGCGCGAAGTGGCGCGCGTGGTCGATCCCGGCTCCGGACGCTGCCTGCAGATGTACACCACCGAGGCGGCCGTGCAATTCTGCGCCGGGGCGCGCTCCCCGGGGCCCGGCCAGATCCCGGGCCTGGGCCCGGGGCCGGGCGGCTTCTGCCTGGACACCAGTGCCCGGCCGGGCCTGACCAGCGCCGCCTGGCCGCACGTCATGCTGCACCCGGGGAAAGCGTACCGGCAGACCACGGTCTACCGGTTGTCGCTGGAAGCCTAGCGCACGGCAGGCGCCCGCTCAGGCGGGCGGCAAGCCCCGATAGCGGAACTGGCTGATCCTGACCTGGCCCTTGCCGGCGCTGTAAATGCCCACCTTCAGGCTCAGGAAGCCGCCGAACACGTTGTGATGGAAGCCGGACACCTCCATCTGCCAGGGGTGCTTGATCCACTTTTTGCCGTCGTGCGAATAGTGGAAGGTGACGATGTTGGCCCGGTTGGCCACTTTCACGTGCACCGCCTTGACCTCCATCTTCTCGCGCATCCAGCCCTGTTCCTCGGAGCAGTGGTAGGTGAACATCTGCTCCGCGCTGAAGCCGATGCCGCAGTAGGCGCGCTGGCTGTAGTACAGCAGCAGGCCGCCTTGGGCGCCGCCGCTCATTTCCAGCACCACCGATGCTTCATAGTCGCGGTCGCCGACGATGCAGGTCAGCGGCGAACAGTCGGCGGCGGAGGCGCCCTTGCCCTGGATGACGAGGCTGTTGCCGTCGTAGCGAGCGCGCTGCGCCTCGTTCGGCCCGGGGGCGAAGAAGCTCCATTGCACGCCGAACCGGTCGGACGAAAAATCGTCCGACAGCGCATGGCCCGAAGGGCAGGCGCGCCCGCCCTTCGGCTTCGGCATGGGCTTGGCCAAGGTGCCGCCGCGCGCGCGGAACCAGCCGTCGGCGGTCCATTCGACAGGTTCGAGCAGCGTCTGCCGGCCCAGCGTGCGGAAGCCGTTCTCGTAGCCGTGGTAGACCATCCACCAGTCGCCGCCCGGGCCTTCGATGACGGTGGCGTGGCCGCGCGACCACCAGGGCTCATCCGCGCTTTGGGTGCGGACGATGGGATTGTGTGGGCAGTTCTGCCACGGGCCGTGGATCGAGGCGGAACGGGCCACTGTCACCATGTGGCTGGTGGGCGGACCGGAAGTGCCGCCCACGGCGGACACCAGGTAAAACCACTTGCCGCGCCGGAACAGCTTGGGGCCTTCGGGCGCGAACATCTCCACCACCCAGTCTTCGGGATAGCGCCACGGGTCGTAGACGTGCTCCAGCTTCCCGGCTGTGGCCAGCCCGTCGTCCGCCAGGGCGATGCGGCGCACGCCGTTCATGAACAGGTAGCGCTTGCCGTCCTCGCCCACGGCGTGGCCGGGATCGATGCAGCCGGCGATCTTCAGATCGACCGGCTCGCTCCATGGCCCCCGGATGTCGTCCGCGTAGATGACGAAGATGGCGCTTTCGCCGTTCGGGCTGGCGGGAATGTAGATGTAGTAGCGGCCTTCGTGCTTGACCAAATCCATCGCCCACACCGAACCGAGCGGTTTGGTGAGGGCGGCACAGATGGGCGCCCAGTTGACCAGGTCGCGCGAATGCCAGATCACCACGCCCGGGTAGGAGAAGAACGACGAAAACGTCATGTAGTAATCGTCGCCGTCTTTCAGGATGGTGGGGTCCGGGTGGTCACCGGAGACGATGGGGTTGATGAAGGTGCCGTTACCGAGGTCCGCCTTGCGCTGGCCTTCGATGCCGTAGGCGGCGCCCGCTGCTTGCTCTGCGCCTGCGGCACTGGCCGCGAACGGCGCGGCAGCGGCGGCGCCCGCGCCGGCCAGGGCCAGCTTGAACAGGCCGCGCCGGCCGGCTTGCCTGCTGCCGGCTTGTTTAGGCGTGCTCATTTGCCCACCACCTTGGTGACGCTCGGCGCCATGCGGGCCAGTTCCTGATTGCCGCTCACGCTCAGGCGGCCCGCGCCGTCGTTCCACTGCAGGCGCGCCAGCGTGCCCTTGCCCTTTTCATAGTCGTACGACACGCCATCGTCGTCATACAGCGAGAAAGCGCCATCCTTGCCGGGATAGACGCGGATCTCGGCGATCGCCTGCCTGGTGGCCGTCGACTGAATCTCCGCGCCGAACGGCACGATGGAGCCGGCCTTGACGAACACCGGCATCTGCTCGATGGGCGCCGCCACCTTGACCCAGCGGCCGCCGGCCAGCTTCTCGTTGGTCCAGAAGTTGTACCAGTCGCTGCCGGCCGGCAGGTAGACGTCCTTCTCGGTCTGGCCCTGCTCGGTGACCGGCGCCACCAGGAAGGCCGGGCCGAACATGTACTGCGTGCCGATGTTGGCCACGTTGGCGTCGTTGGGGAAGTCCATCCACAACGGCCGCATGAACGGCGCGCCGCTGTCCCAGGTGGCCTTGGCCTGGCTGTAGATGTACGGGATCAGCTTGTAGCGCAGCCGGTCGTAGTCGGCCAGGATGGCTTCGGCGTGCTGGCCGAATTCCCAGATCTCCGCGTGCTTGCGGTCGCCGTGCACGCGCAGGGTGGGCAGGAAGGTGCCGTACTGGAACCAGCGCGTGAGCAGCTCCGGATAGTCGTGGTTCTGGCCGATGGTGGCGGCGGCGCCGGCCGGATCGACCAGCGGTTTCCTGGTCGCCTTGGTGGCCTGCGGCAGCCACTGCCAGCCGCCGATGTCATTGCCCCAGTAGGCGATGCCGGACGCCGTCATGTTCAAGCCGGTCGGCACCTGCCGCGCCAGCGCTTCCCAGGACGGATGGATGTCGGAAGACCAGAACAGCGCGCCGCTGCGCTGCGAGCCGAGGTAGGCCGCGCGCGACAGGATCAGCGCGCGCTTGTTCGGCTTCCATGCGCGCATGCCGTCGGCCACGCCCTGCACGTGCAGCAGCGGGAACAGGTTGCGGTAGCGGTCGCCCGAGCCTATCGAGTAGAAATAGCCGTCCGGCACCAGGTCCGGTTCGGTCTCGTCCAGCCACGGATAGTCGAAGCCCTGCGACAGGATGTTGTCGCGCACGCGCTCCCAGAACCACTGGCGCGCCGCCGGATTGGTGGCGTCGATCAGTGCGCCGGTGCGGTCGGAGCGGAAGGGCAGGCCGTCCACGGTCTTGCCGTCCTTGTCCTTCAGGAAGTAGCCCTTGGCATCGAGCTCGTTGAAGTAGCGGCCCGAGGTTTCATAGCGCGGCCACACCGAGATGATGGACTGCATGCCGAGGCCGTGCAGTTCCTTGTTCATGGCCACCGGGTCGGGGAACTGGGCCGGATCGATGTCCATCTGCCCCATGCGGGTCCAGTGGAACCAGTCCACCACCATGATATCGAGCGGGTACTTCTTCTGGCGGTAGGTGTTGGCCACGCGCAGCACTTCCTGCTGGCTCTCGTAGCGGGCCTTGGACTGGATCAGGCCGAAAGCGGCCTTGGGCGGGATCGGCGTCTTGCCGGTCAAGCGCGCATAGCCCGAGTAGATTTCTTCCGGCGTGTTGCCGGTGATGACAAAGAAGCTGACACGCTCGCCCACGTTGGACTGGAACGCCGTGCGGCCGTTGACGCCGGCGATGAAGCGCGTGGCGGAAGGATTGTCCCAGACGATGCCGTAGCCCTTGGACGACACCATGAACGGCACGCACACCGATTCGCCGGCCGGCGCGTCGTACCAGTGCTTGCAGTCGAGCACGCGGCCGCGCAGGTCGAGCGGGCCGGTCGATTCCTGGTTCTGGCCCATGCCGTAGTAATGCTCGTCGGCCGGCGCGCTGAAGGAGGCGCCGGCCTGGTAGGTCTTTTCGGTGTTGACGGTGTGCGGCGCCAGCTCCCAGCCGGTCATGTCGAGCACCGTTTCGCCTTTTGCGTTTTTCACCTTCAGCGCGACCGGTGCGAGCTGTGGCGCGAAGTACTTTTCGCCGCTGGTCGGCACGCGCGGCAGCGGCGCCGGGGCGACGGTGAGGCTCAGTGCGGAGGACGCGAAGGTGTCACCGTCCTTGCCGCCGGTGTGGCGGAAGGCGGAGTTGTCGGCGTTCTTGGGCAGGATGCCATGGCCGGGGCCTTTCAGCGCCTCGGCCTTGTCGGCCGCTATCGTGAGGTGGATAACGTTCGGACCGTAGGCCTCCACCGATACCCATGCGCCATTGCGGTCCAGCGTGGTGATGGGCGCGGCCAGTGCCTGCGCTGCTGCTCCGAGAGCCATCAAGGAAATCGAGGCGGCCAGGGCCTTGCGCTTGTGATGCACTTTCATGTCGTCTCCTGCATGCGTTTTGATAATCCGGTGCATCTTCACAGACTCGCCAACCGGCGGCAATTATGAAAATGACCGACGCTGCGTATGATTTGCCGTAATCAACGCGGCAGCCGTTCCTGGCGCAAAACGATGGTGATAGCATCGCCTCCACTACTGAAAACGGGGGTAAGGAAGAATGAAACATGTACCGCGTATTTGCCTGGCCGCGATTGGCGCCGCCTGCCTTTCCGTCGCTGCCGCGGCGCCGGCGTCGAAGGCGCCGCCGCGCCAGGTCGTGCTGGATGCGGCCAGGGCAAGCGAGCCGCTGGACCGCTTCTTCGACCTGTCCATCGGCTCCGACTATCCCGGCACGCTGATACGCGACGACAGCATGGCGCAGCTGAAGACGCTGACCGGGGAGACCGGCTTCCGCTACATCCGCTTCCACGCCGTCTTCCACGACGTGCTGCAGACCGTGCGCAAGGAGAACGGTGTGCTGGTGTACGACTGGACCCGGCTCGACGAGCTGTACGACAAGCTACTGGCGCGTAACATCAAGCCCTTCGTGGAACTGGGCTTCACGCCCAAGGCGCTGGCCACCTCGAACAACAAGATCTTCTACTGGGAGGGCAACACCTCGCACCCCGAGCACGCTGGCTGGAAGGACTTGATCGGGGCCTTCGTCAACCACATCCAGCAGCGCTACGGCAAGGAAGAAGTGCGGACCTGGTTCTTCGAGGTGTGGAACGAACCCAACCTGGACGGCTTCTGGGAGAAGGCCGACCAGAAAGCCTACTTCGAGCTGTACGACCTGACTGCCAAGACCATCAAGGCGATCGATCCCGCGCTGCGCGTAGGCGGCCCGTCCACAGCGGGCGCTGCCTGGGTGCCGGAGTTCCTCGACTACATGGACAAGAGCGGCGCGGCGGTGGACTTCGTCACCACCCATACTTACGGCGTGGAAAGCGGCTTCCTGGACGAGAAGGGCGTGGACGACACCAAGCTGTCGCCGTCGCCGGACGCCATCATCGGCGACGTGCGCCGCGTGCGCGAGCAGATCACGGCCTCGAAGTTCCCCAAGCTGCCGCTGTACTTCACGGAGTGGAGCACCAGCTACACGCCGCGCGACCTGGTGCATGATTCCTACATCAGCGCACCCTACATCCTGAGCAAGCTGCAAGGCAGCAAAGGCCTGGCGCAGGGCATGAGCTACTGGACCTATACCGACCTGTTTGAGGAGCCGGGCCCGCCGACCAAGCCGTTCGAGGGCGGCTTCGGCCTGATGAACCCGCAGGGCATCCGCAAGAGCGCCTACTTCGCCTACAAATACCTGCACGCGCTGAGCGGCAAGGAAATTCCCGTGAAGGACGCGCAGGTGATGGCGGCCACGGACGGCAATGCGCTGCGTGCGGTTATGTGGGACTTCCAGCAGCCGGACCAGAAGCTCAGCAACCGCTCCTTCTACAGCCGCGTGCTGCCGGCCACCCCGTCGGCGCCGGTGGCGGTGCAGTTCCACCACGCCCGGGCGGGCAAGTACCGCCTGCAAGTGCGCCGCACCGGCTTCAAGGCCAACGACGCCTACACGGCCTACATCGAAATGGGCGCGCCCAATACGCTGACGCCGGCTCAGGTCGACCAGCTGCACACGCTGACCAACGATGCGCCCGAGACGGACCGGGTGGTCACGGTAGGCAAATCCGGCGCCTTCAACACTTCCGTGCCGATGCGCAGCAACGATATCGTGCTGGTAACCCTGGAGCCGCTGAGCCGGTAGCTTCGTCGTTCGCGCCCCGCTTTTCGCGCTTCGTCGCCTGGCCCCTCCCGCGGGGGGCGCGCCGCCTCACATTGCCGTCATGGGTACGATCATGACATGCGAGGGAGGCCGCCTAGCGCCTGGAGTGCAGGTGCACGGCAGCGCGGAAAGGCTGCCGGCCAGCCGCACCTTCGCGCACCTGTTCCCGGACTGAGGCGATTGCCGGGCTAGCGGCCTGCCGGCGCCGCCTGGTATTGCCATTGCACCGTATCGGTGGCGGCGCCCGCCGTCAGTTCGATGCGGTTGACGCCTTCGGCCAGCCGCACTTGCCAGACCGCCACGTGCCCTACCACGGGCTGTGTGCCCAGCTCAACTCCGTTAAGGCGCAGGCTGGCGCTGGCCTGGTTGCTGTACGCCTTAAGCTGCACGTCGGCCGCGTGGCGCTGCACAAGGCGGCGCGAGGTGATGTAGGCCATCGGCCGTGCGCTCCAGTTGGCCTGGTACCAGAAATACGCATCCTTCTTCACGTTGCGGTCGAAACTGACCAGGCCCTTGTCATTGAAACCCGGCCGGTCGCCCTCGTTGCGCCCGGCCGAAGGGAAGTCGAATCCCACCCAGATGAAACTGGCCCACAGCCAAGGCCGTGCGGCCAGCTGTGGCCAGGCGGCTTCGTGGTACAGCGCCTGGTACTGCTCCGGGTGCCAGCGGCCGTCCGGCTTGGGACGGCGCGGCGGATCCTCCTGCTGCAGCGCGCTGCCGCCGGCCCCGTATTCGCTGACCGAGAGCGCCGTGGAAGGACGGCGCGCACTGTTTGCGTCCAGGAAGGGCCCGAGGCCGCCGAACTCGCCGTCGTACCAGCCGTAATACACGTTCGATCCCACGGCGTCCGTGTGCGACGCTTGGGGACCGTCGATGGGCGCGCAGCAGTTGGCGTATGCTGTCGGCCGGCTGTCATCCTCCTTGCGCGCCAGCCGCTGCAGCAGCGCCAGGACTGCCGCGCTGTCGGCGTCCACTTTGTAGATCTCGTTTCCTAGCCCCCATACCATGACGCACGGGTGGTTGCTGTTCTGGCGTATCAGCTCGCGCAGCTGCTGCACGCTGTTGGCCTGGAATGCCTCCGTGCCGGCGACGGAAGCCGTTAGCGGCATCTCGGTCCAGACCAGCCAGCCGTTGCGGTCGGCCAGGTCGTAGGCGCGCTGCGGGTGCTGGTAGTGCGCGTAGCGCAGGCCGGTCACGCCCAGGTCCGCCAGGATGCGGTAGTCGGCATCGATGTCGGCCTCGGAGACGGCGGGGCCCTTGCCGGGCAGGGCGGTCTGGTGCACGTTCACGCCGTGCACCGGATAAGGGGCGCCGTTCAGCAGCAGGCCTTGGGCCGCGTCCAGCCGGATCTCGCGGATGCCGGTCTGGAACGACAGCCGGTCCAGTGCGCGGGCGGGGGCGCCGTCGACGCTCAGTTCGGCCTCGCTGGTGTACAGGTAGGGATCGCTCACGCCCCGCCAAAGGCGCGGTGCGGCCAGCGTGCCGTCCAGCGCAACGCCGATCACGCTGCGCGGGGGCACCGTCACCGTTCTGCGCGCGGTGGCCACCACGCGCCGTGCCGCGTCGCGCAAGCGGGTGGTGACCACTGCGCGCACGGCGCTGCCACGGTCATTGGCGACACGCGCGGTCCAGCTTAGCGAGGCGCGCTGCGCCGAGATCCCGGTGGCCTTGAAGTAGACGCCGGGTCCCCCGTAGTCCAGCATGTCGAAATGCACCCCGCCGGTGGATACCAGCCGTACCTGCCGGTACAGGCCGCCGAACATCGTGTAGTCGCCGCCCAGCGGCGCCACGTTGCCGTCGGGTGCATTGTCGACGCTGACTTCGATGTCGTTGCGCCCTGCCTTTAGCCATGGCGTCACGTCGAAGCGGAAGCGCGCAAAGCCGCCCGCATGGCGCCCGGCCGGCTTGCCGTTGACCCGCACCTCCGTCACCAGCATGGCGCCGTCGAATTCCAGGAAGTGGCGCCGGTCCGCGTCCTGGCGCGGCAATTCCAGCGTGCGCCGGTACAGGGCTTTGCCGCGGTAGGGCTGCGGGCTGGCGCCGTCGCCGGTATCGAAGCTGTGGGGCAGGGCGACGGCTTGCCAGGTCTGGCTATCGGCCTTCCTGAAATGCCAGTCTGCGTCCAGCGGCGTGGTGGCGCGCGTGGCGGCGGGCGCCTGCTGCCGGTGGGCTCGCACCTTTCCTGCTGCAGCGGCGTCGCCTGCGGCACAAGGCGCCATCAGCGCCGCCTGGCAAATCCACAGCGATGCGTGTCGTAACGTGAGCATTTTTCTCCCTTCCAAATAGTTTGCGGCCATTCTCCGCGCGCGCGCGCGGCCCGGCAATCGGGGCAGCGCCGCTTGGCTGATTTCGTTCGCCGGTTTAACGAATTTCACAATTGCCGCAGGCCGGAGCAACTCGCACAATGTTCTGCCAAGTAGAAGAGAAATTCAGAACAATTCAAACGAATGCAGGGAGACGTGCATGGAGACCGCATACAAGCGCATCGTGGTGGTTGGCGGCGGCGCGGCCGGCTGGATGGCGGCAACGGCGCTGGCCAGCGCCCTGCCGGGCAGCACGGTGGAACTGGTTGAATCGGAAGAGATCGGCATCATTGGCGTGGGCGAAGCTACCTTCCCGTCGATCCGCGCCTTTCACAAGATCCTCGGCATCGACGAGGCCGAATTCCTGCGCGCGACCAACGGCACTTACAAACTCGGTATCGAGTTCCGCGACTGGCGCGTGCAGGGCGAGGGCTACTTCCATACCTTCGGCGACTTCGGCGCGCTGGCCGGCCCGCAGGCCCTGTGGGGCCAGCTGCGCCGCGTGGGCGAGGCCGGCCTTGGAACGCTGGGCGAACAATGCCTGCCCAGCGTGATGGCCAGCCAGGGCCGCTTCCAGGCGCCGCCTGAGCGCGAAGAGTACTTCAACTACGCCTATCACTTCGACGCCGTGCTGTACGCTGGCTTCCTGCGCACGCTGGCGCTGCAGCGCGGCGTGCGGCGTACCGAAGGCCGCATCGTCGAGGTGCTGCGGCGCGCCTGCGGCGCCGTGGACCGGATCAAGCTGGCCGACGGCCGCGCCGTGGCCGGCGACCTGTTCATCGATTGCTCCGGCTTTGCATCGCTGCTGCTGGGACGCGCGCTGGACGAGCCCTTCGTGGACTTCAGCCACTGGCTGCCGGTGGACCGGGCCTGGGCCTGTCCCAGCGAACGCAGCGGCACTGAGCTGGCGCCGTACACGCGCGCCACGGCGCTGGAAGCCGGCTGGGCGTGGCGCATCCCCCTGCGCAACCGCACCGGCCACGGCCACGTGTTCGCCAGCCGCTACATCGACGAGGACCGTGCGCGGGAGCAGTTGATGCGGCAGATGGATGGCCCGGCGCTGGCCGCACCGCGCCTGCTGCGCTTTGCCACCGGCCACCGCGAGCGGTTCTGGGTGCACAACGTGGTGGCGCTGGGCCTGTCGTCCGGCTTCCTGGAGCCGCTGGAGTCGACCAGCATTTTCCTGGTGCAGAGCGGCCTGGGACGTCTGATCGAGCAACTGCTGCCCGGAGCGGAGCCCAGCGCGGAGGCGGTCGCCGGCTACAACTCGGCCATGGTGCGCCAGTTCGCGCGGGTGCGCGACTTCATCATTTTGCACTACCGCCTCACGGCGCGGCGCGACAGTGAACTGTGGCGTGCCATGGCGTCGATGGCGTTGCCTGAAACACTGGCCTTCAAGATCCACGCCTGGCGCCAGACCGGCGCGCTGCACCAGTACGGCGACGAGGGTTTCGACGCCACCAGCTGGCTGGCGATCCACGCCGGCATGGGGCACTGGCCTGAGCGCCCCGACCCGGCGCTGGCCGACCTGGCGCCCGGCCTGGCCTTGCAAGCGCTGCGCCAGCGCCGCGACAGCATCGCCGCCGCCGTGGCTGCCATGCCCAGCCATGACAGCTATCTGCGCAGTGTGCTGGCGCGCTGAACCAACTATTTACAGGAGACAGGATGAAGCGCAGAGATTTACTGAAGTCCATGGGCGCTGCGATTCCCGCAGCCGCCTTGTCCGGTGTCGCGCAAGCGGCCGACGCGTTGGCGCAAGCGCCATCAGGTTCGATCGCCGCCGGCCCGTTTTCGCCGGACTGGAGTTCGCTGGAGAAGTACCAGACCCCGGACTGGTTCCGCAACGCCAAGTTCGGCATCTGGGCGCACTGGGGCCCGCAATGCGAACCGGAGTTCGGCGACTGGTACGGCCGCATCATGTACGAGGAGGGCAGCGACGTCTACCGCTACCACGTGCGGAAGTATGGCCATCCGTCGAAGTTCGGCTTCAAGGACGTGATCCGCCAGTGGAAAGCCGAGCAATGGAATCCCGACGAGCTGATGGCCTTGTACAAGCAGGCCGGCGCCAGGTATTTCATGGCGCTGGCCAATCACCACGACAACTTCGACCTGTACCGCAGCCGGCACCAGCCGCAGTGGAATGCCACGGCCATGGGCCCGCGCAAAGACCTGATCGCCGGCTGGAGCAAGGCCGCGCGCGCCAATGGCATGCGCTTCGGCGTGAGCGTGCACGCGGCGCACGCGTGGACCTGGTACGAGACGGCACAGCGCGCCGACAAGAGCGGCCCTTACGCCGGTATTCCCTACGATGGCAAGCTGACCCGCGCCGACGGCAAGGGGCAGTGGTGGGAAGGGCTCGATCCGCAGGCGCTGTACGCGCAGAACCATCCGCTGAGCAAAGCCGACGGCGACGGCGGCGTGCATCACGAGCAGTGGCATTGGGGCGGCGGCGCCTCCATTCCAAGCCAGGCCTATTGCGACAATTTTTTCAACCGCACGCGCGACCTGATCGATTCCTACGATCCGGATATGGTGTATTACGACGACACCGTGCTGCCGCTATGGCCGTTTAGCGACGTCGGCCTGCGCCTGGCCGCGCACATGTACAACCGCAGCATCGCCGCCAGGGGAAAACTGGAGGCTGTCGTCAACGGCAAGATACTCAACGCGCAACAGCGCCGCAGCATGGTGCTGGACATCGAGCGCGGCCAGAGCAACAAGATTGAAGAGCTGCCATGGCAAACCTGCACCTGCATCGGCAACTGGCATTACGACCGGCGCGTCTACGACAACAAGAGCTACAAGAGCGCGCAGACGGTGGTCCATACGCTGATCGACGTGGTCAGCAAGAACGGCAATCTGCTGCTGAGCGTGCCGGTGCGCGGCAACGGCACCATCGACGAGCAGGAGCGCGCCATCGTCGAGGAAATCGGCCGCTGGCTGGACGTCAACGGCGAGGCCGTCTACGACACCCGGCCGTGGCGCATGTTCGGCGAAGGGCCGGTGGCGTCGGAGGCGGGGGCGCCAATGTCGGGCGCGGGCTTCAACGAGGGCAAAGGCAAGCCGTTTTCCTCGGCCGATATCCGCTTTACCGCCAAGGGCGGGGCGGTGTACGCCTTCGTGATGGGCTGGCCGGACAGCGGAAGGCTGGCCATCCAGGCCATGGCCAGCGGCAGCCCGCACATGCCCAAGCCGGTGGCGCGCGTGGAGCTGGTGGGAACGGGGCAGGCGCTGGCATTCCGCCAGACCGGCGAGGGCTTGCAGGTGACGCTGCCGGCAGGCAGGCCCGCGCTGGCCTACGCCAGTGCATTGAAGATCACCTGAGCGGAATTTTCGTTTGTTGTATTGGTGATTTTCGCAATTGCGGCTGCACTTGGCAAGTCGCACAATGAAAGCATCGCCGCCGGGGTTTGGGGTTGGACAGTCAAACCGCTGAAGTGGCGACCTGGAACTAGAAGATAAATATGGGGACGAGCAAATTGAAAAACCTTAGAAAAACCGCGATAGCCATGGGCGTAGCGCAGATCGCACTGATGGCCAGCGGCGCCGCACCGGCGCAAACCGCAAGCCCCGCCGGCGGCAATGGTAACGGCAGCACGGTGGTGGTCGTGGGGCAGCGGGCGGCGCTGGAGTCGGCCCAGAAGCGCAAGCAGGACGCGGACGAAATCGTCGATTCGATCGTCGCAGACGACATGGGCAAGCTGCCGGACAAGTCGGTCACCGAGGTGCTGCAGCGCATGCCGGGCGTGACCATCGACCGCACCATGAACCGCTCCGACCCGCAGCAGGGCGTGGGCGACGGCATCATGCGTTTCGCCGCCGAAGGCACCGGCGTGTCGATCCGCGGCATGAGCTATGTGCGTTCCGAGCTGAATGGCCGCGACTCCTTCTCCGCCAACGGCGGCCGCTCGCTGAGCTTCGAGGACGTGCCGCCGGAACTGATGGCGGGCGTGGACGTCTACAAGAGTCCTTCCGCCGAGCAGATCGAGGGCGCCGTCGGCGGCCTGGTGAACCTGCGCACCGCCATGCCGTTCGACTACAAGGGCCGCAAGGGCGCCATTTCGGTGGAGGCGACCCGTTCGCAGCTGCGCGGCAAGGTGGCGCCTTCGTTCTCCGCCCTGCTGTCGGACCGCTGGGAAACCGGCATCGGCCAGATCGGCGCGCTGATCGACGTGGCGGGTTCGCGCATCAAGACGCGCAGCGACGGCCTGGCCGTGTCGCCCTACATTCCCCGCACCGACGCCGTGGTTGGCGACACCAGCGGCAAGCTGCGCTGGATTCCGGCCGGCGGCTCGTGGAACCGCGGCGATTTCGACCGCGACCGCCAGGGCCTGTACGGCGCGCTGCAGTGGAAGAAGGATGCGTGGGCTTCCTCGCTGACCTACTTCAAGTCGAAGTACGAAATGGACACCACGGAAGCATCGCTGTTCCAGTCGGCCAATCCGGCCACCATCAAGCTCGATGCGGGCGCCACCTTCGACGAAAAAGGCGCGCTGCTCAAAGGGACGCTGCGCGCGCCGACCGAGCCCGGCGTGGGTTATGGCACCAACACGCGCGCTGTGGGCCGCGAGGCCGATACCCGCGACGTTGCCTGGAACCTGACCTGGCGCGCCAGTGACCAATGGGTGTTCCGCTCGGACCTGCAGCACATCAAGGCCACCACCACCGGCTTCGACAACACCGTCGGCCTGGGCGGCTATATTCCCAAGGAGACGCTGGACCTGAGCTCGTCGCCGCCGCGCTTCATTTTCGACGATGCGGACCGCGCCCACCTGGCCAATCCCAACAACTATTACTGGGGCTTCGCCCAGGAGCACCGCGACACGGCCAAGGCTACCCAGACCGCCGGCCGCCTGGACGCCAAGTTCACTTTCGACAGCCCGGTGCTGCAGGACTTGCGCTTCGGTGTGCGCTTCACCGACCGCGAGGCGCAAACGCGCTCCACGCACGACACCGAATGGGCGCAGATCACCCAGCCTTGGGCGGTCGGCGATTCGTGGCAGCCATTGAGCCAGCTGGCCTACCTGAGCGATCCTCGTTTCGCCGGCGGCACCACGCCGCTGACATTCAACAATTTCTTCAACGGCAAAATGCCGACCCCGCCGCAAGTGGTGGCGCCGGACCTGTCCTGGTCGCAGGGTTCGCCGCCGCCGGGCTTTGAAAAGCTGCACAGCTATACGCAGATGGTCTGCAAGTCCCCGTGCACGCAATCCTGGAACTACGCGCCGTACGGCGACGACAAGGGCTTGAACCTGCAGCATGAAAAGACCAAGGCGGCGTTTGCCCAGCTGCGTTTCTCGTTCGAGAACGTGCTGCCCTATCCGGTGGACGGTAACGTGGGCGTGCGCGTGGTGCGCACCACCTCGTCGGCGGACGGCTACACGCTGTTCAACCCACCGGCCAACCTGCTGCCGGGCGTGCCCGCGATTCCGAAGCAGTCGGACAAGCAGACCTTTGACAACAGCTACACCAACACGCTGCCCAGCCTGAACCTGCGCATGAAGGTCAGCAACGAGCTGCAGTTCCGTACCGCCTTCTCGAAAGGAATGACGCGGCCCGACTTCTACCAGATGCAGGCCTACACCACGCTGGAGCAGAAGGTCAACTCCCACCAGGACTCCGTGACTGGTCTGCCGGTGCTCGATTCGGTCGCCTATCTTGGCTCCGCACGCGGCAATCCGATGCTGCGTCCGGTGCTGTCGAATAACTTCGACCTGACCGGCGAGTACTACTTCGGCCGCAGCAGCTCGTTCACCGTGTCGCTGTTCAACAAGCGCCTGAAGGACATCATCATCGGCCAGACCTCGACCTACCGTCTGAACGACACGGCCGGCCAGCCGCATGACTTCCTGATCACGTCGCAGGTCAACGGCGCAACGGGCCGGGCGCGCGGCGCGGAGATCGGCTACCAGCAGTACTTCGACAAGCTGCCCGGCCTGCTGTCCGGCCTGGGCGTGTCCGCCAACTACACCTACATCGACAGCCGCATGAACCTCGGCTCGCCGGTGACACGCAGCTGGTGCACGCCGAAGGACACCATGGAAGCGAACCTGGCCCGCGACCTGGCCGGCTGCGACACGGACGGCCACGTGCTGGGTGGCCTGCCGATGGTGGGCATGTCGAAGAACGCCTACAACCTGGCGCTGCTGTACGACCATGGGCCGCTGTCGACGCGCCTGGCCTACACCTGGCGCGGCAAGTACCTGCAGGCGGCCAATGCCTACGGCACGGCCAGCAACGACGGTATCGACCGCAACCCGGACAGCCCGAACTTCGGCCAGGCCTATTCGGTGAACTACGCCTTGCCGACCTGGGGCGGCGCCTACGGCCAGCTTGACATGGGCATTCACTACAAGGCGACCGACAACCTGAGCGTGGCGTTCGAAGCGCAGAACCTGAACAACGCGCTGTACAAGCAGTATATGCAGCAGGGTATCGGCCTGAAAGACCGCTCGGCGTTCTTCACCGGCCGCCGCTTCACGCTGCAGGCGCGCTACTCGTTCTGAGCGTAAGCGGTCCGCATCAAGGCCTTCCGCGATCCCGCCGGTTGCGGGAGGCCTGTTCGCTTGTTCCATACGTTGCGCCGTGTCCGCCGCCCCCTTCACTTTTGCCCGAGTACATGAACAAAACAGCCAACCTTCTCGCCGTCCTGTGCGCACTGGGCTGCTCCGCCGGCCAGGCCGGCGCCGCCGCCCCGATTCCCCACCTGGTCCAGAAAGACGGGCGCCATGCGCTCATCGTCGATGGCAAACCCTACACCATGCTGGCCGTGCAGGCGCACAACTCGAGCAACTATCCGGCGGCGCTGCCGGAAGTCTGGGCCGGCGTGCGGGACGCGCAGGCCAACACGCTGGAGATACCAGTGGCCTGGGAACAGGTTGAGCCGGCCGAAGGCAAGTACGATTTCAGCTATGTCGACACACTGGTGGCGCAGGCGCGCCAGAACAAGGTGCGCCTGGTGCTGCTGTGGTTCGGCACCTGGAAGAACACCAGTCCGCAGTACACGCCGGCCTGGGTCAAATTCAACAACGCGCGCTTCCCGCGCATGCTGGACAAGGAAGGCAAGACAATCTACTGCCTGTCGCCGCACGGCGAGGAAACGCTGAAGGCGGACCGGCGCGCTTTCGTCGCCTTCATGGCGCACCTGAAGAAGATCGACGAAGAGCAGCGCACCGTCATCATGGTGCAGGTCGAGAACGAAGTCGGCACCTACGGCACCGTGCGCGACTTCGCGCCGAAGGCCGAGGCGGCATTCCGCCAGCCGGTGCCGGCGGCGGTGCTGGCGCGCAAGAAGGCGCCGCAGCCCGGCAAGGCCAGCGGCTCGTGGAGCGAAGTTTATGGACCGTACGCGGACGAGTACTTCCACGCCTATGCCATCGCCAGCTATATCGAACAGATCGCCAAGGCCGGGCGCGCCGTCTACAACCTGCCGATGTTCGTCAACAATGCGCTGCGCGATCCGATCGAGCCGATGGCGCCGTGGAAGGGCAACTTCGCCAGCGGCGGCCCGACCTTCGACGTGATCGATATCTACAAGGCGGCCGCCCCGCACATCGACATCGCCGCACCCGACCAGTACGCGCCGGAGTCGAACAAGGTCACGGCCACGCTGGCACTGTTCCAACGCCCGGACAACGCGCTGTTCATGCCGGAGATGGGCAACTCGGCGAACTACGCGCGCTACGTCTACCAGATCCTGGGACGCGGCGCGATCGGCGTGGCGCCGTTCGGTGTCGACTACGCGGACTACAGCAACTATCCGCTGGGTTCCAAGCTGAAGGACAAGAGCATGGCCGAGCCGTTCGGCAGGATCTACGCGGCATTCCGTCCGATGGCGCAGCTGTGGGCGGGCTGGGCGCTCGAAGGCCGCACCGCCGGCATTGCGGAAAGCGACGCGCGCACGCCGCAGACGCTGGCGTTCGGTAACTGGAGCATCACAGCCTCGTTCCGCGAGTGGCAGTTCGGCGAGCGCCCGGAGGCGGACAAGGCGAGCGGCAAGGACGCACCGCCTGGCACCGAGTCCCCCACGGGCGGCGTGGCGGTGGCGCAGCTGGGAGAAAACGAGTTCATCGTGATTGGGCAGAACGTCCGGCTGCGCTTCGGCGGCGCTGGCGCCAACGCCGGCAAACCGTTCATGCACGACCGTGTCGAGGAAGGGCAATTCGACGCGCAAGGCAAATGGATCATGACACGCAACTGGAACGGCGACCAGGCAGACCATGGCCTGAACCTGACCGGAAAACCGGTGGTCCTGCGGATCACCATGGGTACTTACTGAGGAAATCATGCATATCAAACCGATGACTGTAGCTGTATGGCTGGCACTGGCCGCTGCTGGCCAGGCCCACGCGGCCAGCTTTGAAAAGACCGCCACCGGTGTGGTGGTACGCCCGGACCAGGGCGCGGCGAAGGAAGTGCGGCTGGAAGTCATGCGGGACAACATTATCCACGTCGTCAAGCTGGACCAGCCGGGCAAGCGCCTGACGCCGTCGCTGATGACGGTGGCCGCGCCGTGCGCCTGCAAGTTCACGGTGGCCGGGAAGGGCCAGGCCGTCACGCTCAAGGCGGGCAAGATCTCCGCCACGGTATCGCTGGCCGACGGCCGGGTGCATTTCGCCGACAGCAAGGGCAAGGTCTTCCTCAAGCAGGCGGCGGAAGCCATCGCGCCGGTGACGGTGGGCGGCAAGCCCTATGTCGCCATCACCGAGGGCTTCAACCACGGCACCAGGGACGCCTACTACGGCCTGGGCCAGCACCAGAACGGGCAGATGAACCTGAACGGCGAAGACGTGCTGCTGGCCCAGCACAATATGGACGTGGCCGTGCCCTTCGTGGTCTCGGACAAGAACTACGGCGTCCTGTGGGACAACAATGCGATTTCCCGCTTCGGCGACCCGAAACCGTACGGCCCCATGGGGCGCGACCTGAAGCTGGTGGACGACGAGGGCAAGCCCGGCGGCCTGACGGCCCGCTACTACGTGGGCGGCAAGCTGGTGCTCACGCGGCACGAGAAGGACATCGCCTACCAGTACCTGAAGGACGTGGACGAGAACTGGCCCAAGGAACTGGGCAAGCTGAAGGAACTGAAGGACGTGAAAGTGGTGTGGGACGCCACCCTGAGCACGGACAAGCCGGGCGTGCACAAGATGCAGCTGTACTCGTCCGACTACGCCACGCTCACGGTGGACGGCAAGCAGGTGCTGGACGTGTGGCGCCAGGGCTGGAACCCGTGGTACCACAATTTCGAAGTGAACTTCACCAGGGACAAGCCGGTGAAGCTGCACCTGGAGTGGAAGCCGTCGAGCGGCATGGTGGCCGTCACCCACAACGATCCGCTGCCGCAGGCGGAGCGCCACTCGCTGACCATGTCGTCCGAAGTGGCGGAAGCCATCAACTACCACGTGATCAGCGCCGAGAGCATCGACAAGGTGATAGCCGGCTACCGCCACCTCACCGGCCAGGCTCCCATGATGCCGAAGTGGAGCTACGGCTTCTGGCAGTCGCGCCAGCGCTACGAGACCCAGGAGCAACTGCTGGACGTGGTGCGCGAATACCGCAAGCGCGGCTGGCCGCTGGACGCCATCGTGCAGGACTGGTTCTACTGGCCGCAGGACGGCTGGGGCACGCACGATTTCGACAAGGCGCGCTTCCCCAATCCCAAGGCCATGGTGGACGAGGTCCACAAGAACAATGCCCGCATCATGCTGTCGATCTGGGGCAAGTTCTACGCCAACACGGACAACTACAAGGAGTTCGCCGCCAAGGGCCATATGTGGACCAAGAACGTCGAGGACGGCGCGCTGGACTGGGTGGGCCCGGGCTACAAGAACAGCCACTACGACCCCTACACCAAGGAGGCGCGCGACATCTACTACCGCCAGCTCAAGACCAAGCTGGTGGACCTGGGCTTCGACGCCTGGTGGATGGACAACAGCGAGGCGGATGTGCTGTCCAATTCGCGGCTGGAAGACTTCAAGCAGCTGATCGGGCCCACCGTGTACGGCGCCGGCGAAGTCACCTTCAACCCCTACAGCCTGGTGCACTCTCAGGCCATGATAGACGGCCTGCGGCGCGACCAGCCGGACAAGCGCCAGTTTATCCTGTCGCGTTCGGGCTTTGCCGGCATCCAGCGCAACGCGGTGGCGGTATGGAGCGGCGACACGGTGGCGCGCTGGAACAACCTGTATGACCAGATCTCCGCAGGCGTGAACTTCTCCATGTCCGGCATCCCGAACTGGACGCACGACATCGGCGGCTACGCGCAGGAAGACCGTTTCCAGAGCGGCGACGTGGGCTCGGCGCAGGAAAACCGCAACGCGGGCAAAGTGCAGATCAAGCCGGAGGACCTGAGGGAGTGGCAGGAGCTGAACCTGCGCTGGTTCCAGTTCGGCGCGTTCAGCCCGCTGTTCCGCTCGCACGGCGAAGTGGTCAAGCGCGAGATCCACGTCATCTCGCCGGAAGGTTCGGAGATGCGCGATTCCATGGTCTGGTACGACAAGCTGCGCTACCGCCTCATGCCCTACATCTACGCCACGGCGTCGGACACGCACCACAACGCCGGCACCATCATGCGCGGCCTGGTGATGGACTTTCCTGCCGACGACCAGGTGAAGGACATCAAGGACCAGTACCTGTTTGGCCACAGCCTGATGGTGGCGCCGGTGTACGAATACGGCGCGCGCGAGCGCAGCGTCTACATGCCCAAGGGCGCATCCTGGTATGACTTCGACACCGGCGAAGTGCACAAGGGCGGCGCGTCCGTGACCGTGAAGGCGCCGTACGGCCGCATTCCGGTGCTGGTGAAGGCCGGCGCCATCCTGCCGATGGGGCCGGTGACGCAGTACGTGGACGAGTGTCCGGACGCGCCCATCACGCTGAATATCTACACCGGCGCCGACGGCAGTTTCAGCCTGTACGAAGACGACGGCGTGACCAACGCCTATACCAGGGGTGAATTCAGCCGCATCCCCTTGAGCTACAACGACAAAACCGGTGTGGTGACCATAGGCGCGCGCAGCGGGCAGTACAAGGGCATGGTCAGCAAGCGCGAGTTCCGTGTCCGCTTCATCAAGCCGGGCATGTCCACCTCGCAGTCGCTTGACGACGCGCAGCACACGGTCAGCTATGAGGGCAAGGCCGTCACGGTAAGGGGGAAATAAGCATGAATGATCGGCATGGCCGGGCCATCCGGAAAATTGTCATCGCCGGCGGCGGTACGGCGGGTTGGATGACGGCCGCGCCGCTGGCGCTCAGGCTGGGCAAGGCCTGCGAGATCGTGCTGGTGGAGTCGCCGGAAATCGGCACGGTGGGCGTGGGCGAGGCGACCCTGCCCACCATCGCCTACTACAACCGCGCGCTCGGGCTGGATGTGGCAGATTTCGCCCGCAAGACCATGGCAACCTTCAAGCTCGGCATCGACTTCAAGGATTGGGGCCGCCTGGGCAACCGTTTCTTCCACGGCTTCGGCGATTTCGGTCCGGCCATCGAGAAGCGCTCGCCGTATCTGTACTGGCTGCGGCTGGCGCGCGAGTCCAAGGACATGCCGTCGTACGAGGACTGGTCGGTGGCGACGGTGATGGGGCGGGCCAACCGCTTCATGGAGCCCTACGGCGACCAGCCTGCCGTGACCAACGCCTTCAGCTACGCCTATCACTTCGACGCCGGGCTGTACGCCGCCTATCTGCGCGACTACGCCGTGCAGCGCGGCGTGACGCGCATCGAAGGCATGATCACGGCGGTGGAGCAGCATCCTGGGACTGGCTTCATTACCGCCGTCAAGCTGCGCGACGGCAGCCGGGTCGAGGGCGACCTGTTCATCGATTGCTCGGGCTTCCGCGGCCTGCTGATCGAAGGCGTGTACCAGGCAGGCTACGACGACTGGAGCGCCATGCTGCCCTGTAACAGCGCGCAGGCCGTGCCGTGCGCGCGCGTGGAACCGCTCACGCCCTACACGCGCTCGACCGCGCAGAGCGCCGGCTGGACCTGGCGCATTCCGCTGCAGCACCGCACCGGCAACGGGCATGTGTACTGCAATGGCTTCACATCGGATGAAGATGCGTCGCGTGTGCTGCTGGCCGGCCTGGACGGCCGCGCGCTCGACGACCCGCGCCAGTTGCGCTTTACCACGGGCCGCCGCCGCAAGTCCTGGATCAAGAACTGCGTGGCCATCGGCCTGTCCAGCGGCTTCCTGGAGCCGCTTGAATCGACCAGCATCAACATCATTGAAAACTCGGTGGGCTGGCTGCTGCAGCACTTCCCTGACCGGGACTTCCGGCCCGCGCTGGCGGACGAGTTCAACCGCCTGGTCTCGCAGCGCTACGAGTTCGTGCGAGATTTCATCGTCATGCACTACAAGATCACCAAGCGCGACGATTCGGAGTTCTGGCGCTACTGCGCCAACATGCCGGTCCCCGACACGCTGCGGCACCAGATCGAACTGTTCCGCGAAACCGGCCGCGTCGCCATCTACGATCCGGAAGGTTTCCAGGTGTCGTCCCATATCTCCATCATGGCCGGGCTGGGCATTACGCCCAAGACCCATGATCCGCTGATCGACCTGATGGACCTGCAGGCATTGCGTACCCATTTCGACCGGGTGCGCGAGACCATCGTGCGGGCAGTGCAGGCCATGCCGGACCATGGCGCCTATGTCAGCCGGCTGGCCGGCACGCCGGCCGTTCCGCCGCTGGCTGCCTGACGCTATACATGCGGCGCAGCCGCCGCTCCACTCAGCTAAACCATGGGGCGAGGTACTTGTCGAAGGCCTGCCAAAATTCCTCGGTTCGTTGCTCCGGATCTTCTAGTGCTTCGAAAATGGACTCCAGCAGTTTGAACATCGCGGAATCCTGCATTTTCACGGCGTCCCAGCGGTTGAGAAACTCCTTGTTTTTTCTTAGATATGCCCAATCAAGAGGCACGTTATCGAGTGATCGGTAAAGCGTGCAATCCGTGACGGCTTTCATGCCCGCGCCCTTCTTTCCCGTGTACGCGACGTCATTGTTGGTGCACGGCGGGTTATCGGCGTCGTACTTGACTTCGAAGAATTGGATGGTATTGCCGACCTTGGTGGCATTGCCGCGCAGGCGGAGCGCCTCGCAGTAGAGGAAGAGGGCCTTGTCCTCCTTGGATGCAATAAAATACTTGGAAAAGACTGGCCGCTCGGGCTCAGTCGATTTAGGGTTGATTATGGTCAGGATGTTTAACTGGCCTTTTGGCGAGACACCCGTGATCCAGGGATATTTTGCCTCAATTGTCGGTGCTATCTCCTTCATGGTGTCCACAGTGATGGAAGTACCGCGGTAGATGAGATCCTTGGTTCTATCGTCGGTCATGAAGCAAGTGCGGTCGAGTATCTTCGCTACATGCAGGCCAACGGCCCGGCCGCAGCCCATGCCAAAGCCGTCGTATCCAAGCACCGTGACGCCGTGCGCTTTGAACTGATTGTAATTGGCGAGTTCTTCGTCCGACACGACAAAAAAAATATCGACTTTCTTCAGAAATCGAACCCACCAGAATTTCTCCGGAGCGCCCAGGGCTGTTCCGAGCCATTGGCCGTTCTTGCCCCCCGATGGAATGATGATGGCCGGCAGCGTGGGAAATTTGCATTCCAAACTTGCAAGCTTGGGCAGCGCGAACGCGCAGCATTGCTGGCGGTGGCCCTGCAAGAGATCGAAGAGCATTAATTTCTGGACCAGGCTATCTGTGCAGACTTTGGGCGTCATCTCTATGACGTCGGGGTATTTGATGTTGGATTTGCCCCGATAGTATTCACTCCAGCTGCGGTCCTGGAACTGGATACACATTGTTGGGCAAAGCTCGAGCGTTTCTGCATTGCGGTTTGCAATCTCGGCAAGGCGGAGTGATTTCAGCTGTGCGGCCTTGGTTGGCTGGAGGGCGCAGGTCTGGATGGCGAGGGAGATTTGCTTGCCGGGGTCGTGTTCATGCGGGCCGGTGCTCGTCTTCTCTGCTTGAATCTTTTTTAGCAGCTTTTCGAGCAGCTCTTGTTTCTTTTTTTCGGGCAGGTTCTCACTCATGTTCAAGTATTGGGTGAGGGCGCTATTGACGTCCTTTGCCAGAGTGTCGGCGACTTTGGGTTCCATAGCGATCTTATGCCCCGAACGTGATGGCGCCGGTCTGATGGAAGCCGCATTTTGCCGCCACCTTCAGTGACGGCATGTTGCCCGGTTCAATGGTGAGCACCAGTTTTTCGGTTTTTATGGCGCTTTTCAGTTGCATCAGCGCCTGGCTGGCGATGCCTTGTCCCCACGCGCGGCGGGCAATCCAGTACGAAACGCGGGTGGCCGTTTCGATGCGCGTGGCAAAGGCGGCGCCGAGGAATTGGCCCTGCCGGTTGACGACCGCGTAGCCGGTTTTGACGCCTGGTTCGCAGTTGCCGATCAGTTCAAGGGCGTCGGCGGCGCTGGTCATGGGCTTCATACGAGCGAGACGCCAGACGTCGGGATGAAGAGCATCGCGGAAGTAGGCGTCTGCATGCCGGTCTTCAAGGGGTATGAGCGAAATGGCGCTACTGCCGGGCGTGGATTTCCGGTACCGGCTGACGATATCGAATTGGGCAGCGTTATCCCAATCGCCCGGTGCGGCGTGGGTAAAGAGCGCCAGAATGCGGACGTCCCGGTCGTAACTGGTGAGAATTTCCTTGAAAGGCGGGTACTCATCGAAGAGCGGACCGACAGTCAGGGAGAGGCGAACGAATGTCTCGGCGTCGTCACGGGCGTGGAGCTCATGAACCGCGATTTTTGAGACGGCCGAGGCGAGCCGAAAGTCGAGTTCGGCCGGAGCCAGTCCAGCGACGGCGTGCGGGGCAGAGGTGCGTAGTGCGGCCAGGACGGAACGGGCCAGTTGGCGGCGGCTGTCATGTTCGAAGGTCGAGAGCTGGATAGGGCGGATCGCGAGCATGGGGGGGAGGCCTATGTCAGTCAGGGTGGATGGCAACGCTCGTCAGGGCCGCCTTGGCGGCCCCCTGCGCGCATCGGTCAGCCGCCGGCCGCAAGATCCTTGCACTGCACCAGGCACGCTTCGCGCACCCGTTGCACGGTGGCGGGCGAGTCCATCTGGAACCACTCGTTGTGGCCACGGTCGGCGCGTGCCGCCCGGACCGCCTGTTTGACCGCGAAGAAGGCGGTGGCGGCCAGCGTCATCGGCGGCTCTCCGATCTCCTTGGACGACAGCAGCTCGCTCGCGTCCGGAGCTTGCGGCGCCAGGTCGCGCGGGAACAGGATCACGTTCATCTCCAGCGGGATGGACTGCGCTGCGGGCGGCTTGTATTCCCAGGTGTTGACCGTGTACAGCGCGCCGGGCGCAGGACGGGTGGCCGAGGTCGTGGTGGCGGAGGTGGCTGGCTGGTAGCTCAGCTCCTCGCTCAGCACGTAGCCCAGGCCCTGCACGAAGCCGCCTTCAACCTGGCCCACGTCCACGGCGGGGTTCAGGCTGATCCCCGCGTCGTACACCACGTCGGCCCGCAACACCGTGGTTTCGCCCGTCAGCACGTCGATCTCGACCTCGGTGCAGGCCGCGCTGAAGGTGTAGCCGTTGAAGTAGTCCACTTCTTCGCTTGCGGCCACCAGTTCACCCTGTGCGTTCCTGACCTGCTTGAAGGTCAGGCCGGTGTCCGGCTTGTCGCCGCCCGGCACCGCGATGCGCGCCTGCGCCGACAGGTTGACGCGGGCGTTGAAGGCGCTATCGACGATGATGGCCCACATCAGTTTTGGCGGCGCGCCGTTCGCTTGGGGCATCATGGCGCGCCAGCCTTGCTGGAAATCCCAGAAGTTGATTTGCTTGGTGACGCACCAGGCGTCGCCATGCTGCAGCTGCAGATGGCGGCAGTAGTCCTCCAGCCGCTGCCGCAGCGCCTGGCAGGCTTGCTGGGCGGCCCCGCCGTTGAAGGAGGTGCCGGTCGACGCGCCCGTGCCTTCAGGGTTGGGGACCACGGCGGTATCGCATTCGGCCACACGGATCGAGGCCATCGGCACGTTCAGCGCCAGTGCTACCACCTGCGCCACCTTGGTGTCCAGGCCCTGGCCCATTTCCACGCCGCCGTGGCGCACCAGCACCGCGCCGTCCGGCGAGTAGACCTCGATCAGGGCGCCGCCCTGTTCCAGCGCGGTCAGGTTGAACCCGGAACCGTATTTGACCGGCAGCAGGGAAATGCCGCGCTTGCGCCAGCGGTTGTTGGCGTTGAACTCGTGCACCGCCTGCTGGCGGGCATGGAAGTCGGACTTTTCGATGGTGTAGTCCCACACTTCGCGCATGTAGCAGGACTCCAGCGGTTCGCCGTAGGGCGTGCTGTCCCCCGGCACGTACAGGTTCTTTTCCCGCACCGTATGGGCCGGCAGGCCGACGCTGTGCGCGGCCGCTTCGACCGCATCTTCCACGATCAGCACCGCCTGCAGCATGCCCATGGTACGCATCGAGGTGTTGCTGGTCTTGTTGGTGCGGCACACGTCAGCCGCGCAGTTCCAGTTCGGAATGTTGTAGGCGGTGTCGCTGCGCAGCGCCAGGCAGTCGCTGACGATGGGCGAACATTCGTAGGTGCGGCCGCCGTCCAGCCAGAAATCGGCCTGGAAGCCCAGCAGCTTGCCGTGCGTGGCGGGATTGGAAGCGTCGCCGACGGCGATGTTGTAATTGCCCAGCACCGGATGGCGATGGCCGAACATGGCGCTGTCGACCTGGCGCAGCAGGGCCAGGCGCACGGTGCGGTTCTGCTTCCAGGCCGCCACGGCGGCCATGCTGGAGGCGTAGGCGGAGATGTTGCACTTGCCGCCATAGCCGCCGCCGGTGCGGCGCACCTGCACGCTGACCTGGTTCGACGCCAGCCCGATCACGCTGCATGCCGCGCTTTGCACCGAGGCCGGACTCTGGGTGGACGGATGCAGCCGCAGCTGGCGGTCGCCCAGCACTTCGGCCACGCAGGACTGGGTTTCCATGTAAAAGTGGATCTGGCTGCCGACTTTCTGCTTCGACGACACGCGCGTGCAGGCGACCTGCGTGCCCAGCCCCGGCACGGCAACGCCCTTGGCCACCACCGGCTCACCGGGGTCGGGCTGGCTGGTGTCGGCCTGCGGCAGCCACTGCAGCGTGCTGCCCTCGCGCGTGATCTGCCAGATATGGGTGGGGAAGGGCAGCAGGTCGGGGAACACGATTTTCTCGCGTTCGGCCTTGGTGTCGGGCAGGTCGAGCAAGGGCGGCGTGTCCGGATCGGGCGCGAACAGGCACAGTTCGGTCTGCAGGTGCCAGGCGGCTTCCTGCGCTTCCTGTTCGTCCTCGGCCAGCACCATGCCGATGGACTGGCCAAAGCCGGTCAGCAGCAGCGGCGCGCAGGCGTCGTAGCCGGCCGGCAGCCTGCCGTGCGGACAGGCGGACGGCTCGACGCTGATGGCGAACAGCGGCTCGTCGGCACCGATGCCGATCACCGCCGCCGCCGGCACGTCGATCGCGGTAACGTAGTCGACCACGCCGGGGAATCGCAGGCGCAGCGCGTCGAGCACCTGGGCCGGACTGGCGTAGCCTTCCACGCCCGGCACGCGGTATGTGCAGGTGCCCAGCGCGATGGTGCTTTGCACCGGGGCGCCGTTCAGGCCGCGCCGGGGCAGCGGAATGTCATGCACATACTGGGCTTCGCCGGTGGCTTGCAGGTAGGCGCCGATCTTGATGTAGGGCAGGTTGGCCGGGTATTCGGCCGGTTCCTTCTCGTAGGCCTGGGTGCCGCGCGTCTCTTGCGGCTGGCTGCGCTGCGCCGCCGAGCGCACCGGTTCCGGCACCGGCAGGCCGCGCCATTGCGCCACCTCGATGAAAAACTTGTACAAATAGGACAGGCACAGCGCCCGCTTGTAGCCGCTGGAATAGCCCTCGTCCGGCAGTTCCGCATAGTGAGCGGCATGGCGGCGCATGATGGTGTCCACTTCGGCGCCCAGCGCCTCCAGCGCCACGCCCAGCGTCGCCTCGGTCCAGGGCTGGCCGAGCAGCGCTGCTTCGCACAGCGGCAAGCGGCAAGCCACCGGCGAGATCCCGCCCAGCACCAGCACCGCTTCGGTCACGCGCTGCTCCGCGTCCAGCAGCACCCGCATGCCGCCGTTGACGATGGAATGGGCATTGACGATGCGCTGGGCGGTCTTGTAGGTCTGCGCGTATTCGTTGTCGCGCGTGGCCGGCACCTCGTAGCGCAGCAGCACGCAGCCGCCGTCCAGCTCCGCCGCACTGTTCCACCGCGCGGCGAAGTCCAGCAGGCCGAAGCGGCGTTCGCCTTCCCAGCCGGGTGCAATGGCGAGCACGTTGGCGCCGAGCGCGGCCAGGGCCGTGAAGCAGTCGGACGGAAACGGTACGCCTTGTTCGCCGTGCCGCACCACCAGCATGGTGTTGCCCGCCAGCGTGGCGGCATTGCGCACGATGGTGCCGGCGGTGCGGCCTGCCATGTAGCGCAGGGCCAGCAGGCCGGGCACGGCGGCGGCGCCGGCAGGCGTGTCGGCGATCTGGCGGTCGAGCAGTTCCAGCAGCGCGCTGTAGCGCATGCCGGCGCCGAGGGTCAGCCTGCCGTGCGCCGCGCTGCTTTCACGCAATTCGCGCACCTGGGCCAGGTCGATGAAGACGCGCGGGTCCTCCACGGTGGCGGGATAGATGCCGATGGAGGTGTTGCCGCCGACCAGGCGCACGTTCTGGCGGTCGGGGTATTGGGCAAGCAGAGCCAGGGCCTCGCCCAGGGTGGTGGGGCGGAACCAGCGGGCGGCCGGCGCTTCGAAGGCCAGCGCGCGTGCGCGGCGGCGCAGTTCGTCCGGGAAGGAGAGCGTGAACGGCACCGCCTTGTCGATCGCCTCCGCCGGATCGATGATGCAGGCCATGCTGCCCTGTTCATCGACGGCGGGATTCCAGTCGGACGCGAATTCCTTCTTGAAGCCATACAGGATGGGACGGTAGCCGGTGCAGCGGCAGATGTTGCCGTCGAACAGCCCCTCGATCTCGGCCTTGGTGCCGGGCTTGGGGCCGCGCTCGGCGATGGCGGCCGTCATGTTCATGACCCAGCCGGGCGTGCAGAAACCGCATTGGGTGCCGTTGTTGTCCGCCAAACACTTCTGGACGGTGCTGATGGCCTCGGACTTCACGCTGCCCGTGCCTTCCACCGTGGTGACCATCATCCCGTCCAGCGCCGCCAGCGGCCGCATGCAGGAGTTGATGGATGAATTTTTCACCGTTTGCGTCGCCTCGTCCCACTCCGACAGCAGCACGGTGCAGGCGCCGCAGCCGCCCTGTTTGCAGCCGATCTTGGTGCCGGTCAGCCCAACGTCGGGTGAGCGCAAATAGTCGGCCAACAGCATTTTCGGGTCCACGTTGTGGCGCTGGACGCGCTTGCCGTTCAAATAAAAAACCAGGTCGGCGCTAAAGCCGGGAACGCTGTGGCTGTCGGGCATGGTGAATTCCTGTTCGCTGTTGGAAGTTATCGTTTTAAAAGCTATTACACGCTGGTGATCCTGATAACCTTAGCAGAAGCCAAATGGCAAATCAATCGCCCGAGGTTGAGTGCTTGCCGCCCGAACGATGGCGGCAATTGTTGTTGTTAATTTGGGAATGGCTGGAAATTCCCAAGCTGGATTCTCGAGTTTTCGAATATATTGTGAGGTCGATAGAAATGGGCGGGCCGGCTGGCGGCTTTCATTTCTTAATCAAACTTCCCGGGAGGCTCCAGATGAACGTGAAATCGGGACTGTCTTGCGCCAGCTTCACCGCAGTGCTGCTGTGCCTGTCCCAAGGGGCTGAGAATTCCTTTGAGCCACACCCATATCGAGATCACGCCGGGAATAGATGGGCAAATTTATGATATTGCCATAGACAATGTGTTCGCGCCGGATTATGACCGAACCAAGTGGTGGTTCCGCCGTCCTATGCAAAAAGCTTGACCGCGAACAGCACGGTTTATTTATGCAGCGGCAATCCCCCCCAAAGTGCCGTACGCGCTCAACGAGACCGTTGCCAGCCAGGGTGTCGACTGGGTACATACGAACTGTGCAGCGAGCGGTTATAAGTCGGCTTTTAAAAACGGATTCATCTACAGCCAGAATATCAATTTGACGAATAGCCAGACTTATTGCCGTCTTTGGCCCAATTGATATTGACTACGCCGCGCTGCGCGCTTTATTGGAAAATGCCTGGGGGATGGGGCATAATGAACCTATGAACGCCGCAGCCGACATCATTGTCATAGGGAACTTTCCCCAGCTCCGACTGATCGCATGGAATCGTAATCCGCATGAGGCGATCACCGGGGCGGAGGCGTTCGACCTCTACGAGCACAACTGGCGGTTCGTTGACGCAACTGCCATGCCGCCGCACGAGCGTGCCATGCTCGACCGCCTCACGCATGAATACGGCCATGGCATCTTGCATGTTTGACCGGCCTCGCCACCAGCGCGTCGCAAAGTTCCTCGCATCCCTCAATGCAGATTTTCTTGCCCAGTCCTGCTGCTATTTCGGCGGCGGGACCGCAATCGTGTTGTCGCTGAACGAGTACCGGGAGTCGGCCGATGTTGATTTCCTGTGCAGCTCGGTTGATGGCTACCGTGCTTTGCGCAATACGATCACTAACGCTTCGTTGGGAGACATTCTCAGTCAACCGGTTGAACTGGCCCGCGAGGTGCGTGCGGACCGCTATGGCATTCGAACGTTCGTGCGTGTGGACGGCGTCCCGATCAAATTTGAGATCGTGAATGAGGCCCGAATGCATGTCACAGGCGCGCTGAGTCCTCTGTTTGGTGTGCCAACGCTGTGCCGTGAGGATATGTACGCCGAACAGCTACTGGCTAATGCGGACCGGTACGGCGACCGCTCAGTTGCCAGCCGCGATGCCATCACTTGGCGATGCTGATTGAGCACTGGGGCCCGATCCCTGACGAGGCCTGGGCCAAAGCACGAAGGGCATATGGTCACAGCGTCGATGCGGGCTACAGCAAGGCAGTTTCATTGGTAAGCGATCAGGCATACTTGTCGTCCTGCTTGCAGAAAATGGGCATGCAGCCCGTTTTGGCCGGGCGTATTCTGGCATTGTTGCAAGGCTTCCAGTCTTCCGAAGGCTAGGCGGCAAAGCGCTTGCGTGCTTCCCGCCGTGGCGACGCCACCGCTGCCGGGTGGCGCCATGCATGCCGGGCGGCAGCGGGTCAGGTGGCGGCGGTTTGCGGCCCGTTGGCCGGCTCGGCCGTGCCGTCGTCATGGTGGAAGGGGGCCTTCCAGCACACGATGAAGGATGGGATGGTGGCCACCATGACGAACACGAAGTAGGTCACGTAGCCCATCATCTCCTGCAGGTAGCCGCTGAGCACGCCGGTCACCATGCCGCACAGGCCCATCAGGCCGGTACCGAAAGCGTAGTGGGTGGTGGCGTACTTGCCGGGGGCCAGCTGCTGCATCAGGTAGATCATGAAGCCGACCGCGCCAAAGCCGAAGAAGAACTTCTCGATCACCACGCCGGAGGCGATGGCGAACACGCTGTCGGGCTGGTAGACGCTCATCACCAGGAAGGTGGCGTTGGGGATGTTGATGGCGCAGCACAGCGTGAACAGGGTGGCTTTCAGCCCGCGCCGCGCCACGAACCAGCCGCCCAGCAGTGAACCCAGCAGCACGGCAGCCAGGCCGTAGGTGCCGTAGATGATGCCCAGTTGCTCGTTCGACAGGCCCAGGCCGCCCTTGCTCACCGGGTCCACCATGAAGAAGGGACCGATCTTTTCCAGGAAGCCCACGCTGAGGCGGAACAGGAAGGCGAAGGCGATCATCAGCCACACGCCGCGCTTGGCGAACAGGGTGCGGAAGGCGTCCAGCAGGATGCGGCGCGCTTCGGCCGCAGAGGAGGGCGTGTCCGGGGCGCGCGCGCCGTCCGGCATCACGCGTACGTGCCAGGCCATCATCAGCAGCGTCAGCACGGCGACGATGATGAAGATGACGCGCCAGGCGTCCATCCACTCCGGGCCGAAGGTCTTCGGATCATGGCCGAACACGTCGGCGTGCAGGCGGCCGGACAGGTACACCAGGCCGCCCGAGGCGACGATGGGGCCGACGTTCCACGACAGGCTCTGGATGCCGCAGTACAGCGACTGGCTGCGCGAGTCGAGCGAGGTGACGTACACGCCGTCGCTGGCGATGTCCTGGGTGGCGCCGATGAAGGACATCAGCACGAACATCACCATCAGCACCACCAGCGCGTTCGGGATCGCCATGGCCAGCGCGATGGCGCCGAAGCCGAGCGCCAGCAGCAGCTGCGTGGCCAGCACGAAGAATTTCTTGGTGCGGTACATGTCCACGAAGGGGGCGAACAGCGGCTTGACGGTGTAGGCGAAGATCAGCAGGCTGGAATAGCCGGCGGCCTGGCCGTTGTCCATGCCCAGGTTCTTGAACATGATGGAACTGACGCTGGTCAGCATCACATAGGCCAGCGCCATGGTGAAGTAACCGGTGGGCACCCATAGCAGCGGCGAGGTGGTGGGGCGGGTTGGTGGCATTGCGTGTCTCCGTTGCTGCTTGCAGCTTATTTTACCGGTGGTTTGAAAACGTTTTCACATTTTATGAAAACGTTTTCATGATACCGAGAGACTTTTCATCATGTCAAACAAAACCGCAGTTTTGCGGCAAATTGATTGCCTGGATAGGCGAACTGCCGGGAGAGGCGGGGACGGGGCGGCTTGCGGCAGCCCCGCAGCAGGCTAGTAGAATTCCGGGACCACGATCTCCTGCGGCACCGGGCGGCGTACATAGTCGTCGTTGTATTCGCGCTCGGGCAGCTGGATCAGCGGGCGCTCGACTTCGACATAGGGCATCTGCTGCAGCAAGTGGTGGATGCAGTTCAGGCGCGCCTTCTTCTTGTCCACGCCTTGCACCACCCACCATTTGGCTTCTTCGATGTGGGTGCGCTCCAGCATGATCTCCTTGGCCTTGGTGTATTCCTCCCAGCGGCGGCGCGATTCGAGGTCCATCGGGCTGAGCTTCCACTGCTTGAGCGGGTCGTGGATGCGGCTCAGGAAGCGCGCGTTCTGTTCCTCGTCCGAGATGGAGAACCAGTACTTGATCACCTGGATGCCGGAGCGCACCAGCATGCGCTCGAATTCCGGCACAGACTGGAAGAATTCCTCGTACTGCTCGTTGCTGCAAAAGCCCATCACGCGCTCGATGCCAGCGCGGTTGTACCAGCTGCGGTCGAACAGCACGATCTCGCCGGCGGCCGGCAGGTGGGCCACGTAGCGCTGGAAATACCATTGCGTGCGTTCGCGGTCGTTGGGGGCGGGCAGGGCGGCCACCCGGCACACGCGCGGATTCAGGCGCTGCACGATGCGCTTGATGACGCCGCCCTTGCCGGCCGCGTCGCGGCCCTCGAACAGGATCACCACCTTGTGGCCGGTGTGCACCACCCAGTCCTGCAGCTTGACCAGCTCGGCCTGCATGCGGAACAGTTCGCGGAAGTAGACCCGTCGCGCTTCCTTTTCCTGCTCACTGCGGCCTTGCTGCGGCAGCAGGGTGCCGGAATCGAGGTCGCGGTCGTCCAGCTCCAGTTCCAGTTCCTCGTCGTAGCTGTCGACAATGTCCTTGTGCACGCGGGCGGTCAGTTCTCTCAGTTGGATGTCCATGGTGGGCGTTCGCAGTAGCCTGATGATAGTCGTCCGAGTATAGGCGGGCGATGTGACATGCCTGTGACCGGGCTGCCGGTTTGTTGTGGCGGACAAACGGTACGCCGGTTTAGATTGCGCATTTCGGGATCGAAGTGGTAACGTTAACCTATAAAAATAATCCTGGTTGCGCTCAAATTGGAGAAACCGATGAATCTCGCTTTTCGCCCGCCGCGCCGGGGCTTGCTGCTGGCTTTGCTATTGCACGCGGGCCTGGCCGCCGTACCTGCCCGCGCCGATGTGTACGACGACATGCGGACCAAGTGGCTGAACCGCAGCGCGAGCGCGCCCGCCCTCGCGCCCGACGATCCCGACGTGGCCATGCAGGCTGCCGGCGGCAGTGCCGCCGCCACGCAGTACTGGAGCACGATGAACCGGCGCCCCGGCCGCACCGCGCTGTGGCCCGACTTGCCGCTGGGCGCAGTGTCGGCCAGTATCACTGCCAGCGTGGCGCGTTTGAGCACACTGATGGCGGCCTACCAGTCCGCCGCTTCGCCTTACTATCAGAATCCCGAGGTGCTGCAGGCAGCGCTGGAGGGGCTGGATTGGCTGCTGGCCAACGGGTATTCCGCCACCGGCACCGGCCATGACAACTGGTGGGACTGGCAGATCGGCGCTCCGGCCAATCTGAACAACCTCATGATGGCGAACTACAGCCTGCTGTCGCCGGCGCGTATCGCCGCGTGCATCGCCGCGATCGACCACTACGCGCCCGATCCGACGCGGCGCGCCAGCATGGATGGTTCGATTGCCGCCAACGCCATTGAGGAAGTGGGCGCCAACCGCCTGGACAAGGCGCTCGGCGCAGTGATGCGTGGCATATTGGGCAAGAGCGGCGCCAAGATCGCGGCAGGGCGCGATGCGATCCCCGCGGCGTTGGCCTACGTGGCCACCGGCGACGGCTACTACACCGACGGCAGCTTTATCCAGCACACGCACACGCCTTACGTGGGCGCCTACGGCACGGTGCTGCTGGCCGATATCAGCAAGCTGTATTACCTGCTGAACGACAGCCCTTGGTCCATCAGCGCGGACCCGAACTACCTCAATCCCTACGACTGGGCGATGAACGCCTATCGCCCATTCATCTTCGACGGCGCCATGATGGACAACCAGCGCGGCCGCAGCATTTCGCGCCAGGGCACGTCGGACCACCTTAGCGGCCGTGCGACCGTCAGTGCCCTGGCCGAGCTGGCACAGGTGCTGCCCGCAGCGCAGGCGCTGCAGCTGAAATCGGTGATCAAGGGCTGGGTGGAGCGCGACGGCAGCTTTGGAGAAAGCTATTTCACGCCGCAGTACGGCTCCGGCGTGCCGGTGTTCGACATCGCGCTCATCAAGGCCATCCTGAACGATGCGGGCATCCCCTCGGCGCCGGAGGGCAACGAAACGCGCATCTTCCCGTCGGCCGACCGCGCCGTGTCGCGCGGCGACGGCTATGCCTTCGCCTTGTCGATGTTCTCCAAGCGCATCAGTGCCTTTGAATTCGGCAATGGCGAAAACAAGGTCGGCTGGTGGACCGGCATCGGCATGACCCAGCTCTATAACGCCGACCAGACCCAGTACGGCAACGACTTCTGGCCCACGGTCGACCTGCGGCGCCTGTCCGGCACCACGACCGACCGCAGTGGCGGCACGCCGGTGGCGTGGAAGCACTACGGCAACACCAAGAACGCCATCGGCGGCGCGGAACTGAACCGCCAGTTCGCCACCGCCGCCATGGAGTTCGCGCTGACCAACGCCACGGCCAGTACCCTGTCGGGCAAGAAGGCCTGGTTCCTGTTCGGCGACCGCATCGTCGCCGTCGGCACCGGCATCACCAGCACCGACGGGGTGCCGGTTGAAACCATTGTGGAAAACCGCCTGCTGAACGGAGCGGGCGACAATCAGCTGACCGTCAACGACGTGGCCAACGTCATGCCTGCCCCGCTGGGCTGGAGCGAGGCCATGCCCGCCACAAAGTGGGCGCACCTGGCTGGCAATACATCCTACGGGTCCGATATCGGTTATGTCTTTCCCGATCTCCCTGCGGTGGCCGCGTTGCGCGAAAGCCGTAGCGGCGCGTGGCGTAACATCAACGATGGCGGCAGCACGGCCACGGTCAGCAACAACTTCCTGAGCCTGGCGCTGAACCACGGCGTCAATCCGGTGAACGCGGCCTACACCTACGTCCTGCTGCCAAACCGCAGCGCGGAGGAAACCGCCGCCTTTGCCGCCGCCAATCCCATCAGCGTGATCGAACGCTCCACCACCGCCACGGCCGTGCGCGACAATACGCAGGGCGTGACGGGCGTGGTGTACTGGTTCGACGCGCCGAAGACTGTCAACGTCGCGGGCCAGCCTTATCTCACCAGCGACAAGCGCTCGGTGGTCACGCTGCGGCAGGCGGGCGGCGAGCTGGAACTGGCGGTGGCCGATCCGACCCAGCTCAATACGGGCTTGATCAACCTTGAACTGAACCGCGCCGGCAACCTGGTGAGCAAGGACGACGCCATCGCTTTCCTCAATCCGGGCGGCGCCACCATCAAGCTGGCGGTCAGCGTCAACGGCGCGCTGGGCAAGTCGTTCAAGGCCAGGTTCACGCTGATCAACAGGACGGCGCTGGCGCCCGCTGCGGACGCGTATGTGCGCGATGGCACCTACGCCGGCGCCAACTACGGCGCCACCGCGACCATGGTGGTCAAGCAGGAGACGGTGAGCTATACCCGCAAGGCGCTGCTGAAGTTCGACCTTGCCGCCATCAGTGGCACGGTTACCAGCGCCAAGCTGAAACTGGTGCCGACTTCCGTCGGCATGGCGGGCGTGACGCACAATCTGTATCAAACCGCAGCAGACAGCTGGACCGAGAGCGCGCTGACTTGGAATGGCATGCCGGCCAATGGCGGCTTGCTGGGGAGCTGGGAGGTGCCGGCGGCGAATACGCCGGTCGAAATCGATGTGACGGCGGCTGCCAGCGGCGTGATGGGCGGCAGCAAGGTGTTGTCGCTGAAGCTGGAGGGCGCCGCCAATTACGGCAGCGCCTCGTCGGTGGAATATGGGACCAGGGAGCATGGGAATGCGAATTACCGTCCCACGCTGGTCGTGACTTATCAGTAATTCCTGAAGTAATTCACGAGCAACCCTTTGCCCGTTCCTGCGATTCGCCGGGGCGGGTTTTTTTTGGCCGCAGCGCGAGCAAGGCCGCCAGTCCGGCACCCATCAGCAGCAGCGATGCAGGTTCGGGCAGGGCTGCCGCATCCAGATAGTGAATGGTCAGGACCATGCCCGCGCGGTCCGCCGTGTAGGCGCCGTTGTTGGCCACTGTCCATTGCGCCACGGTGGACCCTCGCAGGTGCATGCCGAACCAGCTGTCGCGCGCGGCCAGGCTGGCCGCCAGCAGGGAAGTGAGGTCGAAATGGCTGATCGCCCGGCCCGCCAGCGTGGACACCACAGAGCCGTAGTTGGCGCCGGGCGCGTTCCAGCTGTAGGCCAGCTTGCCCGCGTTGGCGTCCGCGTCGAAGCCTACCAGCGTGCCGTTCTGCGGCCCGGTCTCGCCCTCCTTGAGTTCAAATGACAGCACCGCGCTGGAAATGGTCTTGCCCGCCAGCGCTCCGATATCGACCTGCATGATGGTGCGGCTCAAATTGCTGCGTTCTACGCCCAGGATGTGCGCCCAGGCGCTGCTGTACATGCCCAGGTAGCCGGTGCCCGCGTAGGTGCTGGCGGTATTGCTGTTCCTGAGCGTGGAGAAGGTGCCGATGTCGTCGAGCGAAATCGCCATCACGCCGGCTTGCGCCTGAGTTGCGGCCAGCAGTGGGATCAGGGCTAACAGTGTTTTCATGATGCGTCTCCGGTGGTGTAGTTGGCAACGTGTTCCGTGCGCGCGCCTTTCTTGTCTGCGCGTCCTTCGAAATAGCGTCCGATTTCCT
Source organism: Massilia sp. NBRC 108631 (assembly GCF_059704565.1). NCBI lineage: Bacteria > Pseudomonadati > Pseudomonadota > Betaproteobacteria > Burkholderiales > Oxalobacteraceae > Massilia > Massilia sp. NBRC 108631. The sequence continues at coordinate 25,401 of NZ_BAAKJE010000274.1, read as the reverse complement.
CCAGCGTCTTGCCGCGCGTTTCGGGCAACAGGATGGCGGCGGCCAGGAAGTACACCACCGTGCAGCCGGCCCAGGCGAAGAACATGGGCGCATAGCCGTGCTGGCCCACGGTGGGCAGGAACACTGCCGCGATGGAGGTCGATACCAGCTGATTGAGCAGCAGGGCCACGCTCATGCCGTTGGAACGGATGCGGTTTGGCATCAGCTCGGACAGCGCCAGCCACACGCACACGCCGGGACCGACCGCGAAGCTGGAGACAAATGCCAACAGGCAGGCCAGCAGCAGCCAGCCTTGGGCTGGCGTGGGCGGTGGACCCAGGCGGGCGCGCTCGATCACCAGCGGCGCGCCTTGCGCCAGCCTCATGTCCGGGAAAGGGTTCAGATGCAGCGCGCGGAAGGCCGCTCCCAGCGCGCTGTCGCCTTCGATACCGCTGGGTGGGGCGATGCTCAGCGCTTGTCCCGGGCGCAGCGTGCGGACCTGGGTCAACGGGCCGTAGCTGTAGGCGATTTCGAGCTGGTAGGCGTCGTTGCCCGCCAGTGCGCGCAGCGCTGGAGCGTCCAGCGTGAGTGCCTGGTTTTTTGCCAGCGGCGCCAGCGTGGCGCGCAGGTCGGCTTTGCCGTGGTCCATGGCCAGGAACAGGGCGCCGGCGGCGCACAGCGAGGCGATGATGCCGCCGCAGCCCAGCATGAGCAGGAAGCGGCGGCCTTTGCGGTCCACCAGCACCACGGCCGCCACCGTCACCAGGGCGTTGGCCAGCTTCAGCGCCACGTCGCCCCAGTTGGCCTGCGATCCGGCCAGGCCGCCCTGTTCAAGAATGTTGACAGAGTAGGCCAGCACCGAGTTCATGCCAGTGGCCTGGTTGCAGGCCAGGATCAGGCAGGCCAGCAGGAAGGGGAGTACAAAGCGGCGCTGCATAAGGCTGCCCTGGTCGGCGGCGCCATGGTTGCCGGCTGTGGCCTTGGTCCCGGTGCTGCCTGCGGCCGCGCCGATGGCGGCCAGCTCGGCGTCGGCATCGGCGTGTGTGCGGGTGCGGCGCAGGGCGGCGAGCGCCTGTTCGCGGCGTCCGCGCGCAAGCAGCCAGCGCGGCGATTCGCTCAGGCCCAGCACGCCGGCGCAGAACAGCAGTCCCGGCGCGAGGCTGAGCCAAAAGATGCGGCGCCAGGCTGCGTCCTGCATGGCGGGCAGCCCGGCGGGATTGGTCTGCGCGACGGTTTCCACCTGCTGCGATACGATCAGGCCGATCAGCGCGGCGGCCACCAGGCCGATGGTGAGCAACAGCTGGAACAAGGCCGTGCCGCGCCCGCGCACGGCCGCCGGCAGCGACTCGGCCAGGTAGAGCGGCACGATCACGCCGACCAGGCCACCGCTGACCCCTTGCAGCAAGCGGCCCAGCAGCAGCGGCACATAGCCGTCGGCCAGCGCGATCATGGGAATGCTGGCTGAGAACAGCAGGCCAGCCACCAGCATGCCGGCCTTGCGGCCGATGGTGTCGGCCAGCGCGCCGGCGGCCAGTGAGGACAGTACTGAGCCGAGCAGCACGGCGGCCACGACCAAGCCGAGCTGTTGCGCCGACAGCTTCCACAGCTGCGCGGCGGACGACTCCAGATAGGGCAGGGCGCCGGCGATGATGCCGACGTCGATACCGTAGAGCAGGCCGCCAAGGCCGGCCACGGCCAGCAGGTAACGGGTTTGGCTAGCGTGTTTCTTAGGCGGGTAGGGGCGCATGGTGTTTTCCTTGTTGAATGTCCAGCGGGTCCAGGGGACGGCCGCGCAGCAGCACGGAACGTACTTGCAATTCGTCGTCCAGCACGACGATGTCGGCGCGCGCACCTGCTGCCAGGCGGCCGCGGTCCTGCATGCCGAGGTAGTCGGCCGGGAAGCGCGACACGCGGTCGCTGGCGTCGGCCAGCATCAGGCCGATGCCGACCAGGTTGCGCAGCGCCTGGTCCATCGTCAGCGCGCTGCCGGCCAGCGAATCGCCGCTGGCCAGGCGCACGCAGCCCGCGCATTTCATGACGCGCTGGCTGCCCAGCATGTAGGCGCCGTCCGGCATGCCGGTGGCGGACGTGGCGTCGGTCACCGCGTACAGGCGCGGGATGGCGCGCAGGGCGGCGCGCAGCGCGCCGGGTCGGGCGTGGTGCAGGTCGGGGATGATTTCGGCGTATTGTCCGTGCGCCAGCGCAGCGCCGACGATGCCGGGCGCATACTGGTTCAGGCCCGTCATGCCATTGAACAGGTGGGTGAACCCGGCCAGGCCCGCCTCGAGCGCCGCCACGCCGTCTTCATAAGTGCCGGCGCTGTGGCCGGCCTGCACCCGGATGCCCATGGCGCACAACTGGGGAATGAGCTCCAGGTGGCCGGCCACTTCAGGCGCCAGGGTCAACACGCGGATGGGCGCCAGCGCATGCCACGCCAGCACCTGTACCAGCGTGCCGGGCGTGACCAGCGGCGGCTGCGCACCCAGGCGGCCGATGTTGAGGAAAGGGCCTTCCAGGTGCACGCCGGCGATGTGTGCGGCATCCGCAGCGGGGGTGGCTATGGCAGCGGCAGCGCCGCGCAGCGCGTGCGCTATTGCCTCCGGCGGCGCGGTCATGGTGGTGGCCAGCAGCGTTGTGGTACCGTGGCGTGCGTGCAGCCGGGCCACGGTCTGCGCGGCGCCGCCGCCCTGCATGATGTCCACGCCGCCCGCCCCGTGCACGTGCAGGTCGATAAAGCCGGGCAGTATCCAGCGGTCGCCGCGCGCGGTGTCGTCGGCTTCGATGGCAACGATGTCGGCTCCATGGCGCAGGCGTCCGCGTATCCAGCCGCCGGGGGTGAGGATGCGGCCTTCCAGCGTCCCGTGCATGTCAGTTGCCATGCTCGTGCTCCGCAATGATGACGGTGATGCCCTGCGCCGCTAGCTGCTCGCGCAGCGTGGGCGCCAGGCTGGCGTCGGTGATGATGGTGTCCACATGCTTGAGCGCGCAAATGCGGTTCAGGCAGATGCGGCCGAATTTGGACGCGTCGGCCAGCACGATCACCTGGCGCGCACAGGCAGCCATGCGTGCGTTCAGGCTGGCGTCCGCGGCGTCGTGGGTGGACAGGCCGAAGGCCGGATCGATGCCGTCCGCGCCGAGAAACAGCTTGTCGAACACATAGCCGTCCAGGCTGGCCTCGGCCTGTTTGCCTTGCAGAGACTGGGACGCGTGGCGCAGCACGCCGCCTGACACGATCAGGTCGATGTCGCTGGAGTGCGCCAGTTCGGAGGCAATCGGCAGGCTGTTGGTAAACACCGTCAGCGTGCCGCGCGCGCTGAGCAGGCGCGCCAGTTGCAGGGTGCTGCTGCCTGCGTCCAGTATCAGCTTGTCGCCGGGCGCAACCAGGGCCGCCGCGCAAGCGGCGATGCGCTGCTTGCGCTCGCGGTGCTGCAGGCGTTTTTCCGCCAGCGGTGCTTCCGGCGGGGCGGAATGCGCCAGCCGCGCACCGCCGTGCTGGCGCTGCACCAGGCCGGCTTCGGCCAGCGCCCGCAGGTCCAGGCGTATCGTCACCGCCGTGACGCCGAGGCGCTGCGCCAGGCGCTGCACGCGCACACTGTCCTGCTCGCGCAGCGCATGCAGGATTTGCCGGCGCCGTTCCTCGCAGCTGGCCGTGGTGTTGCCGTGGTAGTGCGGCGCGGCGCCGCCGGCCGGGGCGAATGTCAGCATGGCGCGGCCACCCCGTTGAGCCGGCACGCGCGGGCGTAGCGCGCCAGCACCAGTGCGACTTTGTGGCGCGCCAGGTCTGCAGCACGCGCGGGCAGGCGCCCGGCGTTGACCAGTTCGGCCTGTTCCGGCAGGTATTGGCTGAGCAGGGGAAGCGGCAACGGGCCCGCGTCCAGGTTGGCTTTCAGCGTGGCGAGCGCCTGCTGTACCGGCGCCGCAGGCCAGTAGTAGCGGCTGCGGTCGGACAGCGCGTAGCGGCGCAGCGTGGCTTGCTGGCCGGGCGTGCCAGGGTAGTGCTTGTTCCAGTAGCCGGGCTGCTCCAGCATGCAGCGCTCAAGCACTGCCTTGAAGTGCGAGCGCTGCTCGACGGGCAGCAGTTCGTCCTCGATGGCGGCCAGCGCGAACCATGCCTCGCGCAGCGCGTGGGTAGCAGCCGGTCCCACCTTGAGAATGGCGAAGTGGCCGCGCACCAGCGCGTGCAGCGCCTGTTCGGACTGGTAGTCGGTGGAATGGGCTTCATACACCAGGCCCGGATGGTCCTCGATGAAGGCCGACAGTTCAAGCGCTTCCGCCGGCGCGTAGTGGCGCACCGTGCTGTGGTCGAAATCCACGCCCGGCTGCACCACCAGCGCGATCACGCGCTGCCATGCCGCCTCCAGGCCGCGCTGCGCGAAGGCCCGGCGATGTGCCTCCAGCGTAGCGGCCGCCGCCTGTGGGCGCGTCACCTGGATGCCGCCTTCCAGCGACGCTTCGCCGCCCGGCACCGGCACCTCGGTGCCAACCACGTACACCGGCGGCGTCAGGCCGGCACCGGCCGCCGCGCGTTCGGCCACATCGGCCAGGTCGGCCGAACGCGCCGCCACCAGGTCGTCCGGCAGCGGCAGCGGGTCTCCCGCGCAGGCCATGCTGCAATCGAGGTGGATTTTTTCAAAGCCTGCTTCGACGTAGGCTGCGATCAGCACGCGCGCATGCGCCATCGCCTGCTCCGGCGGCAGGTGCTGCCAGGTGTTGGGACCGAGATGGTCTCCGCCCAGGATCAACCGCTCCGCCGGGAAGTCCATCGAACGAGCCAGGCCGCGCACGTAGGCGACAAAGTCGCGCGGGCGCATGCCGGTGTAGCCGCCGAACTGGTCGACCTGGTTGGAGGTCGATTCCACCAGCAGCGGGCCGCCGTATTCCAGGGCGACGGCAATAGCCGCCTGCAGTACTTCGGCGTTGCTGCAGCAGACGCTGGCGATTCCCGCGGCCGCGCCGTTGCCGTGCTCGCGTATCAGGTTTTGGAGATGGGACATCAGGATTCCTTTGCAATGAGGTTGGGCTGGCGCGCCAGCAGGGCCGCGCCGCGCGCGCCGCCGGCGTCGCCGAAGAAGGGCGGCAGGATGGGCGGCACCGCAAGACCGGGCAGCAGGTGGGCACTGGCCGCTTGCGCCAGCTCCGTGTACAAGTGCGGCATGCGCGACAAGCCGCCACCCAGTACGATGGCGTGCGGGTCGTACGCCAGCACGATGCGGGCGATGGCCGCGCCCAGCAGGTCCAGGTGCAGCGCCACGACGCGCTGTGCCACCGGGTCGCCCGCGCAGCGCAGCGCGAGCAGGGCCTCCGCGTCCGCCCCGTTGGCGCCGTTGCCGTCAGTCGCACCGCCGATTGCGTGCCGGTGCAGGCGGCGCATGCCGGTGCCGGACACGTAGCATTCGAGGCAGGCTTGGCTACCGCAGGCGCAGTGCCAGACCGGCAGACCGTAGCGCCGCAGCAGGTCCGGACCGATGGGCCAGTGGCCCCATTCGCCCGCGATGCCGTTGCGTCCGCGAACCAGCTGGCCGTCCAGCACATACCCGGCGCCGGCGCCGGTGCCGATGATGAGGCCAAACATGCTGGGGTAACCTTGCGCCGCACCGCCATGCGCCTCCGACAGCGCAAAGCACTGGCAGTCGTTGCCGATGGCGATGGGACGCTCCAGCATGGTGCGCAGCACCGGCAGCAGGTGGCGTCCGGTCAGGCAGGGCACGTTGGCGCTGAGGTGCTTGCCGCTGGCTGCATCGACGATGCCTGGAACGCCCAACCCCACCGGTGCACGCATGCCCAGTTCCTGGTCGGCGCCGCGCACCAGGTCGGCCAGGGCGGCCACGAAGGTGCCGTAGTCGCTGCCGGGGGTGGGCACGCGGCGGCGCAGGAGCACGTTCAGCGCCGCATCGCACGCCACCAGTTCCATCTTGGTGCCGCCGATGTCGATGCCGTAGGTGTTGCCGCTGACCGGCTCAGGCGGCTTCATCGGCATACACCGTTACGCCTTGCACCACGCGGTTCACGGTGCCGTCGGGGAAGGGATTGTCCGGCGTGAGGCCGAGGCGCACCGACTGGTGCAGCGCCAGCGTTTGCGCCAGCAGCACGTAGGCCGCCGCCAGCCAGGCGTCGGGCAGGTCCGCAGGCGCGCCCAGCGCGGCGCCATCGAGCGCAGCCACGCGGCCCGCCACCCCGTCGCGCCGCAGTTCGGCCAGCAGGTCGTGCTCGTAGCGGCGCGCGTGGGCGCCCTGGCTGTGGAACAGCACCACCAGCGTGTCGCGGTTGAGCATGGACTTGGGGCCGTGGCGGAAGCCCAGCGGCGTGTTGGGCATGGCCAGCACCTGGCCTGCGGTGAGCTCCAGCACCTTGAGCGCCGCTTCGCGCGCCAGGCTTTCGAGGGCTGCCCCGCCCAGGTAGACGATGCGCGACACCGCCAGGCTGCCAAGCTGGCGCCACTCCGCGGCGAGGGTGTCCAGCCAGTGGCCGGCCAATGCCGCCACGGCGTCGATGCGCTGCGCCGCCTGCGCCAGCGGGGCAGGTTCCAGCAGCGACAGCGCGGCCAGCAGCATGGTGGTGAAACTGCTGGTCATGGCGAAGCTGCGGTCGCAGGTGGCCGGCGGCAGCAGCAGGGTGATGGTGTCGCTGCGGCCGCCGCCGTCGCGAGCCAGCGCGCCTTCGCCGTTGCAGGTGATATGCAGGAACAGGACGCCCGGCGCCTTGGCGCGCACCAGGTCCACCACGGCCTGGCTTTCCGGGCTGTTGCCGCTGCGTGCGAACGATACCAGCAACAAGGGCTTGCCGGCGGCCAGGTAGAGGGCAGGGTGGCTCAGCAGGCTGGTGGTGGCCACGGCGCGGACTTGCGCCGGCCAGGCCTGGTTCAGGCCGTCGGCGGCCACTTCGCCGATAAAGGAAGAGGTGCCTGCGCCGGTGAGGATGGCTTGCGCCGACGGGTCGGCCAGCAAGGCGTGCAGCCGGGCGCGGTCGGCTGCGGATATGCTGTTGGCGCCGGGCCCGGTTTCGTCCGGCTGCGCGTCGGTTGCCAGCGCGGCTGCCAGCTGGCGCCATACCGCAGGCTGTTGCGCGATCTCGCGCGCTGTGTGCTGTCCGCCCAGCGCTTCCCATTGTGCGCTGGCCAGGTCGTAAGGCTGTGTCATGTCATGCTCCGGTTCGATGGTGGAATTGATCGATCAAATGAATGGTAACGTTAACGCATCGACTTTTCCAGTTTCGCTTTCGGATTTGTTGTCCGAATGCGCAAACGAAGAAACGGAGATAAAAACGCTGGTATTGGCGGATTTTTGTGTGGTATCGTTAACGCATTGTTGCCGCGATGTGGAACCCGGCTTCAGGAAATTTCCCAATTCTTAACAAAGGACGCACTATGAAACCTACTTTGCTCTCCTGGTCCGCAGTCCGGCTGCTGGGCGCCGCCTTGGCGCTGACGCTGCTGGCCGGCGCGCCCGGCGCGGCGGCCGAACGCGCCGTGACGCCTGCGGCAACCCTGGCGGTCATGCAGCGCGTGGCGGACTGGCAGCTGGCCCATCCCAGTACCTACCCTGAGGATGATTGGACCCAGGCGGTTGGCGACGCGGGCATGATGGCGCTGGCCGGCATCGCCGCCGACAGCCGTTACCGCGACGCCATGGTGTCCATGGGCCGGCGCAATGAATGGAAGCTGGGCCCGAGCATGTACCACGCGGACGACTACGCGGTGGGCCAGACCTACGCGGAACTGTACCTGCAGCTGCGCGACCCGGACATGATCGCGCCGATGCGCGCCCAGTTCGACTACATGCTGGCGCACCCGCGCGAAGGCAGCCTGAACTGGATCACGCCCGGCGTGCTGCACCGCTGGGCCTGGTGCGACTCGCTGTTCATGGGGCCTCCGGCCTGGGCGCGCCTTGCGGCCGCCACCGGCGAGCACCGTTACCTGGAGTTCGCGGTAGCGAACTGGTGGCGCACCTCGGATTACCTGTACGACAAGGAAGAACACCTGTACTACCGCGACAGCCGCTTCTTCAAACAGCGCGAAGCCAATGGGCGCAAGATGTTCTGGGGCCGTGGCAACGGCTGGGTGATGGGCGGCCTGGTACGCATGCTGCAGTACGTGCCGGCCGGCCATCCTTCGCGCGCGCGCTTCGTGCAGCAGTTCACCGAAATGTCGGAAAAGCTGCTCACGCTGCAGCAGCGCGACGGCATGTGGCGCGCCAGCCTGCTGGACCCGGCCAGCTACCCGCTGCAGGAAACCAGCGGCACCGGCCTGTACACCTATGCGCTGGCTTATGGCGTCAACCAAGGCTTGCTGGACCGTGCGCGCTTTGCGCCGGCGGTGGCCAAAGCCTGGGACGCGCTGGTGGCCAATGTGGATGCGGCCGGCAAGCTGACCCACGTGCAGCCTATCGGCGAAGACCCCAAGGCTTTCGATCCCGGTTCCACCGACGTGTACGGCGTGGGCGCCTTCCTGATGGCGGGCAGCGAGCTGCACCGCATGCAAGCGCGCGGCGCGGCGAAATAGCGGCGACTGAAGGGCAACGGCCCGTCCTGCTGCCCGGCGCTGTGGAATTCTCCGCAAATCCGGTAAAATAACCTGCATCGAGGCCAAAAGCCCGATATCGTTATCAGTAGCCAAAGGACAGCAATGAAGAAATCGACGGTAACCCTGGTCGATGTGGCCAAAAAAGCGGGTGTGTCAGTGATGACGGCTTCGCGCGCGCTGAGCGGCGAAGGCTATGCATCGGACGAAACCCGGGCCAAGGTGCAGGCCGCCGCGCAAGAGCTGGGCTACGCGCCCAACGCGCTGGCGCGCATGATGAAGGGCGGCCGCACCAATGTGATCGGGGTGGTCGTCAACGATCTGGCGTCCACGGTGGTCAACGGCTTCGTCTCGGCCATCAGCGAGGAAGTGCGCAAGTACGAGATGGACATGTTCATCTACAACTCGCTGGGCGACCTGGGCGACGGCAAGGGCAAGCGCCTGAGCCAGATGCTGCACGGCTTGTGGGACGGCCTGATTTATGTGCTGCCGCGCATGAGCGACGATTATCTGCGCACGCTGGAGGCGAGCACCAGCCCCATCGTCATGATCAACTACTGCAAGCAGGAGACCACCTTGCCGGTGGTGCGCGGCGATAACGTCAACGGCGCGCGCGATGCGGTGGCGCATCTGATCGAACTGGGGCACCGTCGCATTGCCTTCGTGCGCGGCACCGGCTACACCGGCCAGAGCGACGAGCGCGAGCGCGGCTACCGGGCGGCGCTGCAGGAGGCCGGCATCGATTGCGAGCCGGAGCTGATTGCGCAGGGCGATTTCAACGAGCCGTCCGGCGTGGAGGCGGGGCGCGCGCTGATGGCGCTGGCCGAACCGCCGACGGCGATCTTTGCCGCCAACGACGCCATGGCGCTGGGCTGCATGAGCGCGCTACGCGAAAAAGAGCTGCGCATTCCGCAGGACGTGTCGGTGATCGGTTTCGATGACATGGCCGGCGCCTCGGTGGCCCAGCCCGGGCTGACCACGTTGCGCCATCCGGTGGGGCCGATGGCGCAAGCGGCCGTGCAGGAGCTGATGCGGCGCATCCAGTCGCAGCCGGGCCGGCGCCAGCGGATTGAGTTCCCCAGCGAATTCCTGATCCGCGCCTCGACCGGGCCGGGACCGGAAGCGCCTGCCGCCAGGAGCAAGCCCCGCGCGCGCAAGCGGGCGGCCTGAAGATCGGCCCGCGGCCAGCGGCCCGGGCCTTTTTTATAGCTGAATATGATAACGATACCTCAAATTCGCGCAACGCAGGCCGAACTGTTCCGGGACGCGCAGGCTGCGGCGCTGGATCAGCTGGAGCGCCACGCGCTGCGCTTCGGCACCGGTTTCCCTGACGACACCGCCACGGACGGCGTGTACCGCCTGCGGCAGGCGCCCGGCTTCCCGCGCGGCGCCAACGTGGGCTGGACCACCGGCTTCTGGACGGGCATGGGCTGGCTGGCCTACGAGTTGTGCGGGCGCGGCGTGTTCCGGCAATGGGCACAAAGCCACCATGCCAGCTTCGCTGCCCGCGTGGCACAGCGCACCGACCTGGATCATCACGACCTGGGCTTCCTGTACGGGCCTTCGGTGGCTGCGTTCCGCGTAACCGGCGAAGAGCACCACCGCGCCCTGGCGCTGGAGGCGGCGCAGGTGCTGGCCGAGCGCTTCCTGCCTGCGGCCGGCGTGATCCAGGCCTGGGGCAGGATCGGCGACCGCGCCGACCAGCGCGACCAGGGCCGCATCATCATCGACACGCTGATGAACCTGCCCCTGCTGCACTGGGCCACTGCCCAGACGCATGAGCCGCGCTACGGCGACGCGGCGCGCATGCACCTGGCCCGCTCGCTGGCGCTGCTGCTGCGGCCGGACGGCTCCAGCGCGCACAGCTGCCATATTGACCTGGACAGCGGCGCCGCGCTGCGCATCAGCACCGTGCAGGGCCACGGCAGCGATTCCTGCTGGGCGCGCGGCCAGGCCTGGGGCGTCTATGGCCTGGCGCTGAACCACCGCCACGCGCCGGGGCAGGGCGCGCTGGATGCGGCCTGCCGCATGGCGGACCACCTGCTGGCGCGCCTGCCGGACGACGGTGTATGCCAGTGGGATCTGGCGCTGGACTGGCGTGGCGGCGAGCAGCGCGACAGCTCGGCCTCCGCGATTGCGGTATGCGGCCTGCTGGAGCTGGCGGCGCAGCTGCCGCCGGGCGCGCGCGGCCAGCATTACCGGGAGCGCGCGCTGCATATGCTGCAAGGCCTGGCCGCCGGCTACGCTGCGCCGCCCGGACCGGGGCGGGGCCTGCTGTTGCATGGCGTGTACAGCTGGCCCGAGGCGCGCGGCGTGGACGAGGCCAATCTGTGGGGCGACTATTATTTTCTGGAAGCGCTGGCCAGGGTCAATGCCGGCTGGCGCAGCTACTGGAGCGGCGGCGCAGCACCGCAGCACGGTCATGCCGCCGCCTGACCGTGTGCCGCGTGCCGATGTGTAATTCGGGCTGAGTTTCGCACCTGGCTGCTACCGCTGAGTGTCCAAATCGGCTAGCATGCTACAAGTCATCAGCGGGGAGGGGGAGTGGGCCAGAAAGTGCTTTTGCGGCAGGCGCCGCCGCTGCTGCTTGCCGCCGGCCTGGCCTCGCTGCTGCCGCTATGTTTTTTTCTCCTGATGGGGGACCTGGCATGGTCGCTCAAGGAGCGCGCGGTGCAGGAAGTGGTGAAAGCCCAGCTGCGCGAGTTCAGCCGGAATCCCGTGCTGCTCAACGTGATGTTTGGCGCCTTGCCAGCCTTGCTGTCGCTGCTGTTCGGTCCCTTGGTGGGCGCCTGGAGCGATCGCACCCGCACCCGCCTGGGGCGGCGCATTCCCTTTCTGCTGTGCGGCGCGCCACTGCTGTCCGGCTCCCTGGTGGGGCTGGCCTACAGCGAGGCGCTGGCCGACGCGCTGATGGCCTGGTTCGGCATCGGCCCCGCGTTCCGCCGCGAAGCCGTGATTGCCTGCATGGCGGTGTTCTGGGCGCTGTTCGAGCTGTTCAGCATCACCGGCAACGCCCTGTTCATCGCCCTCGTCAACGACACCGTGCCCAAGCCTTTGCTGGGGCGCTTCTTCGGCCTGTTCCGCATTGTCAGCCTGGCGGTGGGCGCTGCCTTTTTCTATGTCGTCTTCGGCAACGACCTGCCGTCGTTTGCGCGCCAGGTCATGCTGGCCATTGCCGCCGTCTACCTGGCCGGCTTCGCCCTGCTGTGCGCCTTCGTGCGCGAACCGGACTGTCCGCCGCCCAGCGCGCTGGCGGCGCCGCCGGGACTGGGCCGCTTGCGCGCGCCGGGCGGCGAAGCGCCCTGGTTCTATGTGCTGCTGTTCGCCGCGCTGGGCCTGGCCACCACCAGCCTGCTGCCAGTGAATATCAACAGCTACAACGCCATCAGCCAGTTCGGCGTGGACCGCAACAGTTTCGGCCATGCGGTGGCGCTCACCTATTGCATCTCCATCGTGCTGGCGCTGCCGCTGGGCTGGCTGGCCGACCGCGTCCATCCGTTGCGGGTGGGCTTCGCCGCGCTGGCGCTGTATGCGCTGTGCATGCTGGGCGCCTGGCTGCTGGTGGTGGGGCGCACCTCCTTCCTGATCTGGTTCGTGGTGCACGGCGTGCTGGCGGGCGCTTTCCTGACCGGTACCGCCGCGTTGCTGCCGGCCTTGCTGCCGCGCGCGCGCTTCTCCGAGCTGGCGGCATTCTCGGCCTCCGTCACCGCGCTGCTGGCGATGGTGTTTACGCTGGCGATGGGCGCCGCGCTCGACTGGAGCGGCAGCGATTTCCGGCTGATGTTCCTGGCCGCCGGCCTGGTGGCGCTGGCCGGAGCCTGCCTGTGGTATGGCGTGCTGCGGCTGTTCCGGCGCGCGGGATTTAGGTCCCCATCGCAGGATCACTGACGCCGTGTTGCCCGGTCTCGAGACGGCCCGCGAAACGTCTCATCCAGCCGCCGCACTGCACGCTGTAGTCGTACCAGTAGCGCTGTGCGTCCAGCGGCAGCAGGATGCGTGCGCTTTCGCCGGGTTCTAGGGTGCGCAGCTGCACCGGCGCGCTGCCATAGGCAAGCTTGCGCAGCGCCACCTCGCACGGGGCCGCGCCGCCATTGCGCAAGCTCAGGCGCAGGCCGCCAGCCACGGTTCCCATTGCGGTTTCCAGCGCGGCCTCCAGCGTCATCGCCAGCGTGTCCGCCTCCACGCTGCCCTGCAGGTGGCGGTGGAAGCCATTCGGCCCCAGCACCCATAGATCATACTTGCCCAAGTCGCCCGGTGCGGGCGTCCACAGGTCCGACAGCGATTTGCCCGCTTCCACTGTATAGCGGCGCGGGATGCGCTCCAGGTGCAGCTTGTCGTACACATGGAATACCGCACCGGCCGCGCCGCTGTTGATGAATTCCAGCGACACGGCGCGTGGCTGCGCCGGAACGGTTTCGGACCGCAGCTCCAGGCGGTAGGGCAGGGCGCGCGATGGGCGCTCGCCCGCAGGCTGGCGCGGCGCGTCCTGGCTGCCCTCAGGCGGCACCTCGATGCCGCCGCGCGCGCGCTGTTGGCGGCGCCAGGCGTCGGCCCAGGCCTGGCCGCGCGGCTCCAGCGGCGGCGGTGCCGCGTCCGGCGTGCGGAAGTCGAAGCAGCTGGTCAGGTCGCCGCACACGGCGCGCCGCCAGGGGCTGATGTTCGGTTCGTGCACGCCGAAGCGCGCTTCCAGCAAGCGCAGGACGGAGGTGTGGTCGAACACCTGCGAATTGACCCAGCCGCCCTTGCTCCAGGGCGAGATCACCAGCATGGGCACGCGCGGTCCCAGGCCGTAGAGCCGGCCGTCCGAGTGGCATTCGGCCGCGTAGTCCACGGTGGATTTTCCGGCGCGGCCGCCGTCGCGCTGGAGCGCAGGCGCGGCGGGCGGCGGGGCATGGTCGAAGAAGGCGTCGTTCTCGTCGTACATTTGCAGCAACACGGTCTTGCCCCACACTGCCGGATCGGCCAGCAGCGCCTCCAGCACCATCTGGGTATACGCGCCGCCCTGTACCGGCGTCGATGGCCCCGGATGTTCGCAGTACAGGCGCGGCGGAACGATCCAGCTCACCTGCGGCAGGCGTCCCGCCAGCACGTCGTCCTTCAGGCCCTGCAAGCTGGCGTTGCGCAAAGTGCTGCTCAGCCCCTTGTCGGCCAGCGGGTGCGGACGGTTCAGGTGCGCCTCGCGGAAGCTGCGGAACACGGTCAGCAGATTGCAGTCGTAGTTGTCGTCCATGTCCTGGTACACCTTCCAGCGCACGCCGGCCTGTTCCAGGCGCTCGGCGTAGGTGGTCCAGGTAAAGCCCTGCGCAGCCGGCCCCAGGCCTTCCATGCGGTTGTCGATGGCAGGTCCGCCGCTGGCGCCGGCGGGGTCGTTGGTGCCGGTCAGCAGATACAGGCGGTTGGGATTGGTGCCGCCCTGCAGCGAGCAGTGGTAGGCGTCGCACAAGGTGAAGGCATCGGCCAGCGCGAACTGGAACGGCAGCTCCCGGCGCGTGTAGTAGGCCATGGAGGCGTCGGTCTTGGCGCGCGGCCAGTGGGCCATGCGGCCGTCGTTCCAGGCGGCTTGCGCGTCCGGCCAGGTGTGCGGCAGGTCCAGCGCGCACTGGGCGTTGCCGGCTTCCTGGTCCAGGTGGTAGGGCATCACCGTGCGGCGGCCGTTGTGCTGCTGCCAGACTGTGCGTCCGTCTTGCAGCGGGATGGTGAAGCGCTCGCCGAAGCCGCGCACGCCGGGCAGGGTGCCGAAGTAATGGTCGAAAGAGCGGTTTTCCTGCATCAGGATGACCACGTGCTGCACGTCCTGCAGCGTGCCGCTGGCGCGGTGCGCCGGCACTGCCAGCGCCTGCCGCAGCAGTGGCGGCATGGTTCCCATCAGGCTTGCAGCCAGGGCCTGGCCCAGGAAGCGGCGGCGTTGTTGCGGCATGGCGGTCTCCTCGCTATCAAAAAAGGGCGTACACGGATGACCGGTACGCCCAGTGGGAGAAATCCTCCCGGAGAGAAAAACTGTTACAGCGGCTGATACATCATTGTTGCATCAGAACTGCATGTCGGCGCGCACCGAGAAGTAGCGCTGGTAGTCGCGGGCCGGGGTCCAGTTGGTGGTGTTGACCGGCACCACGGCGTTGGGCGCCTTGGCGCTCCAGGTGCCGTTCACCCAGCTGTTGGCCAGGCTGGTGGCGTAAGACTTGTTGAACAGGTTGTTGACCATGAAGCTCAGCTTGAAGCCATCCTTCTTGTCCTTGATGCCGGCGCCCAGGTTGACGATGCCGTAGCCGCCTTGCTCGGTCATCGGGTCCTGGTTCAGGTTGAACTGCGTGCGGCTCTGCCAGCGGAAGGCCGTGGTGATGAAACCGTTGTAAGAGCGGTCGGTCAGGATGTCATACTGGCCGCCCAGGTTCAGCTTGAACTTCGGCGCGTTGGGCAAGGTGGCGCCCGCCAGGTTGGCCACATTGGTGTTGTTGTACTTCGGATTGGCCGCGCAATTGCCGCCCGGGACCGTGCCGGTGCCGGCGGCGTTCAGCACGCTGTGGCAAGGCCCGTTCTCGAACTCGGTCACGATGGCCTTGGTGTAGGCAAAGGCGCCGTTCAGCAGCAGTTCGCGAGACACGCGCCAGTTCAAGTCGGACTCGAAGCCGCTGGTGCGCAGCCCGCCGATGCTGTGCAGGGTGGTGCGGAAGATGCCGTCGGCATCGGTGAAGCCGGCCGACTGCTGGAAGCCGGTGAAGTTGGTGCGGAACACGGCCAAATCCAGCGACATGCGGTTGTTCAGCAGGCTCAGTTTCACGCCCGCCTCGATGCTTTTGGCGTCTTCGCCCGGGACCGGCTGGGTCTTGGCAATGGCGGCGTTGAAGGTGCTGGTCAGGTCATATGCCTTGCCCTTGTGGCCGGTGGTGTAGGTCGCATAGGCCATGGCCGACTGGTCGAGGCGGTGCTCCAGCCCCAGCTTGCCGGTGGTCTTGCGCTCGGTGTCGTCGCCCCGGAAGTATTCGGTCAGCACGCGGCTGGTGGCGGGCGGCGGGTTGTAGCGGCTGAAGGTGTAGCCGGTGTCTTCCTTGTTGTAGCGCAGGCCCGCCACCACGCTGGTCTTCGGCGTCAGGTCGAAGCTGCCCTGGCCGAAGATGGCGTAGTTGGTGTTGTAGGCGGTGGCGCCGTAGTCGGTGACGTAGGTGGTGACCGGAGCGCGGGTCAGCTCGCGTTCCAGTTCGTTCTTGCCGTACCACAGGCCGGCCACGTAGCGCACCGCGCTTTTATCGGGCGAGGTCAGGCGCAGTTCCTGCGTCTTGGCCTTGACGTCGAACTTGCCGAACTGGTACAGGCCGCCGCTCACGCCGATGGGCTTGTTGCCGATCAGCGCCTTGCCCAGCACGTCGCTATCGGTGCCGTCGCCGTCCTGGTAGTCGTTCATCTCGTAGTGCGACCAGGAGGTCACCGAGGTCAGGGTGTGCCTGGCCAGCACGCTGTCGTCGCCGAAGGCATAGCTGACCTTCAGGCCGGCGCCCACGTCGCGCGCCTTGCCGCCTGCGGGGTAGTCGTTGCGCACCGAGACATTGTCCGGGCCCGGTACGATGCCTTTCAGTACCTGCGACGCTGGCATATAGTTGCCGGCCGCGTAGGTGGTGCCGTTGTTCAGGTTGTACACGGCGCCGGCCATGTTGGACATGGAGTTGAGCGGCTGGACGCAGCATGCCTTGGTGAAATTGCTGGCGCGTGGCGAGAACACCACGGTCCAGTTGTCGTCCGGGGTCCATTCCAGCTTGCCGGACAGATTGGTGTCGCGTGAGCCGTTCAGCTTGCCGCCGTCGTAGAGGTTTTTCACCACGCCGCCGAAGCTGGTCTTGCCTCCCGCCAGGCGCATGCGCACGGTGTCGCTCAGGGCGCCCGAGACCGAGGCGCCGGCACGCCATTCGCCGTCGCTGGTGAGCAAGGTGGAGGTCTTGGTCTTCCAGATGCTGTCGATCGGCTTGGTGCTGATATTGACCGCGCCGGCAATCGAGCTTTTGCCGAACAGCGTGCTCTGGGGGCCTTTCAGTACTTCGATGCGGTGCACGTCGGCCAGGTCCTTGAAGGCGTTGGCCTGCATCGCATACGGCACGTCGTCGATGATGACCGAGACGTCCGACTCCACGCCGATGCCCAGCGAGTAGGTGCCGATGCCGCGCATATTGATGCTGAAGTTGCCCGGCTGGGTACTGTAGGAAACGCTCAGGGCGGGCGACAGGGCGGGCAGGTCGTCGAAGTCTTTCACGTTATTGCGCTGCAGGACGGCGTCGTTCAGTACGGTGATCGCCATCGGCACGTCTTGCAGGTTCTGGGCGCGCTTGTTGGCGGTGACGACCACTTTCTCCAGTTGCACTTCGTCTTTGGCTGCCGGCGCCGCTTGCTGTGCGTGCGCCAGGCTGGCCATGGCCAGCGCGACCGCCGCTACGACAGGCCGCACTGCGAATCCGGCGGCTGAATGCTGATTGTTCGTGTTCATGTACTCTCCTCGGTCGAAATTTAACATGTGCTTGCCAGTTGCAGTGCGGCTGGCGTCTCTTATTTATGCGAACGTTATCACTCGGCGTCCTAAAAAACACAGCGGACAATGCTGTGTTGCTGTGATAACGATACCAGCAAATTTTTTTGATCACAAGAAAATTTCATATGCTTGCGCGAAAAACGACAGATTTCTTGCGCGCGGAAGCACGAATTGAATTGCATTTGCCGAAATGCTTAGGTAACGTTAACACATCGCATTTTCCGTCCCTGCAAACAAGGAGTATTGATGACACAGACAGCACCCCCAGTCCTGCGGCAACGCCGGCTGCACGCGGCCCTATGCCTGGCTTTGCTGGCGGCGCCGGCGGCAGCGCTGCGCGCCGAACCTGCAACTGCCGCGCGCGCGGTATCCAGCCACGCCGGCGCGGCCGCCGTGCTCGGCGTGATGCAGCGCGTAGCGGACTGGCAGCTGGCCCATCCCAGCAGCTATCCGGAGGATGACTGGACGCAGGCGGTTGGCGATGCGGGCATGATGGCGCTGGCCGGCATCTCCGGCGAACGCCGCTACCGCGACGCCATGCTCGCTGTGGGCGAGCGCAACCGCTGGAAGCTGGGCCCCAGTATGTATCACGCGGATGACTACGCCCTCGGCCAGACATACGCCGAGCTGTATCTGCAGACGCGCGAGCCGAAGATGATTGCGCCCATGCGCGCCCAGTTCGACTTCATGCTGGAGAACCCGCGCGACGGCAGCCTGTATTGGGAAACGCCGGGCGTGCTGCACCGCTGGGCGTGGTGCGACGCGCTGTTCATGGGGCCGCCGGCCTGGGCGCGCCTGTACGCGGCCACCGGCGACCAGCGCTATCTCGATTTTGCGGTGAAGAACTGGTGGCTCACATCGGACTATCTGTACGACCAGGGGGAGCACCTGTACTACCGCGATAGCCGCTACTTCAGCAAGCGCGAAGCCAATGGCCGCAAGGTGTTCTGGGGGCGCGGCAACGGCTGGGTGATGGGCGGCCTGGTGCGCATGCTGCAATATCTGCCCGCGAACCATCCGTCCCGCCCGCGCTTCGTGCAGCAGTTCAGCGAGATGGCCGCCAAGCTGTTGACGCTGCAGCAGGCCGACGGCACCTGGCGCGCCAGCCTGCTCGACCCGGCCAGCTACCCTTTGCAGGAAAGCAGCGGCACCGGCTTGTACACTTATGCGCTGGCCTACGGCGTCAACCAGGGCATACTGGACCGCGCGCGCTTTGGACCTGCTGCGGGCAAGGCCTGGGACGCGCTGGTGGCCAACGTCAACGCGGACGGCAAACTGACCCACGTGCAGCCCATCGGCGCGGATCCGAAATCCTACGATCCCAACTCCACCGACGTCTATGGCGTGGGCGCCTTCCTGATGGCGGGCAGCGAGATTTACCGCATGCGGCTGCTGGAAGGCGCGCGGTCCAGCGTGGTCGTGGTGCGCAACGGCGGCAGCCTGCACCGGGCGGACGAATCGGTGGAGGCGCCGCTGGCGGCAGGCATGGCGGGTGCCACGGGTGCGGCCCACGCCACGGGTGAGATAGCGCTGCTGGACGCAGCCACCTCGCGCATCGTGCCCAGCCAGCGCGTAGAGCAGGGCGTGCTGTTCCAGGCCACGCTGGCGCCGGGAGAAACGCGGCGCTACCACGTGCTGCCGCGCGCCGCGCTGCCGGCCGTGCCGCCGGTGGACGCCAAGGCCCATGCCCGCTTCGTGCCGGAGCGGCTGGACGATTTCGCATGGGAGAACGACCGCACCGCGCACCGCGTCTACGGCCCGGCCATCATGCGCGATCCGAAGGAGATGCTGGTCAGCGCCGGCGTGGACGTGTGGTCCAAGCGCACCCGCGCGCTGGTGATGGACAAATGGTACGCCAGCGGCGACTACCACACGGACCGGGGCGAGGGCATGGATTTCTACAAGGTGGGCAAGGCGCTCGGCTGCGGCGGACTGGCCGTGTTCGACGGCGGCCGGCTGCATCCCGCGTCGTCCAACTTCAGCAAGTGGAAGGTGCTGGCGGACGGCCCGCTGCGCGCCGTCTTCGAGCTGACCTACGAGCAGTGGGACGCGGGCGGGCGCCAGGTGTCCGAGCTGCGCCGCGTGTCGATCGACGCGGGCACCAATTTCAGCCGCGTGGAGAGCCGCTTCGCCGTGCGGGGCGCGCCCAAGGCCGGCCTGGAGATCGGTGTCGGCATTGCGCAGCGCGAAGGCGAGGGGCGCTACAGCCAGGGCAAAGGCTGGATGAGCTATTGGGAACCGCCTCACGGAACAGCCGGCGCGGACGGCAGCGCGGCGTGCGCGGTGCTGCTGGACGGGCGACACATGCCGCATGAGGGCCAGTACCTGGCGGTTGGCAAGGCGCAGGCGGGCAAGCCCTTTGTCTACCACCTGGGCGCGGGCTGGAGCAAGAGCGCCGACTTCCCCACGCCGGAAGCGTGGGAGCGTTACGTCAAGGAAGCTGCGCAGCGCCTCGCCGAGCCACTCTCCGTCAACATCGAAGCCGGAAAATAACGTTAATATTCGCCCCTACGCGGGGCGATCCTATAAAGGAATAACTGATGAAGTTTGCGACACTTGCAGTGATGCTGGCGGCAGCGTGGGGCGGGCATGCGCGGGCAGCGGATACTCCGCCCGCGGTGCATATCGATTGTTCGGCGGCCGCAGCCGGCGCGGGCAGCCTGCGGCAGCCCCTGAACAGCCTTGCGCAGCTGAACGCCATCCGCTTCCAGCCTGGCACGCGCATCCTGTTCAAGCGCGGCGCCACCTGCCACGGCAGCTTCCAGCCCATGCCGGGCAGTTCGGGAACGCCGGGCGCACCGATTGTGGTGGACAGCTACGGCGATGCGGCCTTGCCGCGTCCCGCGATCGCGGCCGGCTGCCGTTCATCGCGCCCCGACCCCACGCAGGAGAGGACCGAGGCCAGCAAGCGGCCCGAGGGCGTGAGCCCCTACCATACGCTGTGTACCGCCGGCGACGGCCCGGTCAACCGCGCCGCGCTGCACCTGTTCAATGTCGAGCACTGGGAAATCAACGGGCTTGAACTGAGCAATGACGGGCTGGAGGAAGCGGGGCGCGTCGGGCTGCTGGTGCATCTGGAGGACTTCGGCACCGGACGCCACTACCGCATCAACGACGTGCTGGTGCACCATGTGCGCGGCTACCTGAAGGACGAACCGGGCCGCAAGCTGGCCTACAAAGCCACCGGCGGCATCCTGTTCGAGGTCACGCGCGACAGCGAGCGCAGGGGCGCGCGCCAGAAGAAGACCAATTTCGACGACGTGCTGGTTGAAAACAGCGAGATCTACCACGTGGACGGCATCGGCCTGTCGAACCGCTCGGCCTGGATGTGCCGCCCGCGCGGCGCGCCTTGCGGCGATTTCCCGCCCTATAAGAACAACCCCGGCTACCTGCAGGAGAGCGCGGCGCAGGCCGCGACCGAGTTTTATCCGTCCACGCGGCTGGTGTTCCGCAACAACCGGATCCACGACATTGGCGGCGACGGCATCGTGGTGCGTACCGCAACGGCGCCGCTGGTTGAAGCCAACCTGCTGTACGACATCTGGATGCGCTCGCCCGGCAACAGCGCCGGCGCCTGGGCCATCAACACGGACGGCGCCGTGTTCCAGTACAACGAAGTGCATGGCGTGCGGCTGCGGCCGGAACTCGAGGCGGTCGACGGCATGGCTTTCGACGCCGACATGGGCACGCGCGGCACGCGCATCTACGCCAACTACAGCCACGGCAACGCCGGCGGCCTGATGCTGTTCTGCGCCTGCGGCAAGGATGGACTGGGCCAGCGGGCCATGGTGGAGGATGTGGTGGTGGAGCGCAACCTGAGTCTGAACGACCGGCGGCGCGCCATCCTGATGGCTGGGCTGGACAACGCGGTCGTCAGCGGCAACCTGATCGTGACCGCCGGCGCCACGCCGCTGCTGGAAAGCCACGACAACGGCACCAGCGACACGATCGAATTGCGCGGCAACCGGTTTGTCGACACCAGCGGCAGCGGGGCATTGTACCGCCCGTTCAAGAAATCCGGCAGCTACGCCCGCCATGCCTGGCGCGGCAACACTTTCCACGGCTATCCGGCCAGCGCGGAAAGCGGCACGGCGGTGCCGGCGGCGGAGGCCGATGCAGCGGCGCTGGTCGAGCAATGGTTCACCGACACCCAGTTCCGCCAGCGCGGCTACCGCCCGCGCTGAGTCGGGCGGCAAGGCGGCCCGGGGCCGCTTCAGGGCCGCTTCAGTTCGAAGCGCGCCTGATGGGATTTACCCGCCGAGCCTTTCACCGCCACGGTCATTTTGATGGTGGGGCTCAATTGCTGCACCGTGATGGCCGGGTCGTGCAATAGCACGGCGCGCGCGCTGCGGTGCAGCTCCAGGTGGATCACGTCCGTGTTCTCCTGGGTGGGATCGGCCACGGCCAGCTGCAGGCCGGCGCCATCCTGCTGCACCACCACGGCGGCCTTGCGGTCGCTGGCCAGGTAGGGCTTGCCCGACACCTTCACGGTCTTGGCCGCGTCTTCCCAGAACACCATGCCGGTCAGGCCCAGCGCGCTGTCGGTCACCGCTGTGGCGCTGGCCGAGCGTTCCGCCACGCGCACCGGGTTGGCGGCCGCGAACGCCGCCACCTGGGCCGCGCTGCGGTTGGGCAGCAGGATGAAAGTGTAGGCGCCGTCTGTAGGGCGCACGCCATGCGGCAGCGCCAGGCTCAGATAGCTGGCGCTGACTTGCCGGGTGGAGCCTTCGGCATTGATGTCGCGCCAGGCGCCGGTGCGCGTCTCGCGCAGGCCTTGCACGGTGGGCGCATCCGGGAACACATAGCCGATGTCCGCGCCGGGCACGCTGCCCGCGAGGTGCGCCCATTTCGTGTTCGGCAGCGCCTGCGACCAGCCCGCGCCAGCCGGCTGGCGCATGCCGTTGACGGTCAGCGCATTGTCGCCGCCGGCATTGAGCTTGCGGTTCTCGACGATGGTTTCCACCGGCCTGGCGGCAGGGTCGGCGGGGGCGGCGGAGATCGCCGAGCCCACCGCCACCACGCGGTCGCCGAACAGGAACCAGGCTTTCCTGCCCTGCAGGCCGCTGTCGCTCCATGCCTTGGTGGAGAAGTCCATGCCGATGGCGGCATGCTGGCCCGCCAGCTCCGCGCCGCCCACGGCGGACTTGTCGTTGCTGTACAGCTTCCATTTCTCCGGCGTGCCGCTGCCGCCATGGTCGGTGGTGGTGCCGGGCATGCGCCATGCATCGGCGGTGGGCCAGTAGTTGCCGCTGTACTGGGTCTGGTCGGCGTTGTAGAGGGAGTGCGTGCCGGCGCCGGTCCACCAGCCGCGCAGGTTTTCGCCGTTGCCGGATTCGAAGGAGCTGATGCGCTTCGAGAACATCGCCAATGCGAAAGCGTGACCGGGACGGCGCTGCACGGCGCGGTCGGTGGCCGGGTAGTAGCGGGTTTCCACCGCCTCGGCCAGTGGCGCCACGGCGGCATCCCGCTGCAGCGCCTTCAGCAGCCCCATTTGATAGACCGGCAGGCCGGCGTAGATGCCGGGCACCGCCGTCGCCACCGGCGTGAAATAGGACGCGCCGAAAGTGCGGTCGCGCTGCAGCCAGCCTTTCAGCACGGCTTTCAGCTGCGCCCCCTGCGCGGGCGGCAGCACTTCGGCCAGTTCCGCCATCGTACCCGTGACCGTGCGGCCCACGCCGTGGTCGGAATAGAATTCGCGCGAAATCGAGCGGCCGCGCTGCATGTCCATCATGGCGCCGTCGTAGATGAACGGGCGGTAGGCCCGCATGGACCACTCGAAGGGCAGGCCGGCATTCGGGTCCGTGAGCTGCCAGGGCGAGCCGTTCAGCACATAGTACAGCGCCGCGATATCGGCCATGATGACCACGCCGTAGCCGCCGATATAGGTCACGTAGCTATGCTGGACAAAGGAGCCGTCGGTATAAAACCCGTCGCCGCTGCTCACGTAGGGCAAGGCCTGGCTGATGGCGTCGCGGCCCTGGGCGATCTTGGCGGCGTGCTTGCCGTTCACGCCGCGCATAATGGCGACGAAAGCCTTGTCGAGGCGGTTGGCGCCGGTTTCTTCGGTGCGCGACAGGGTGCCGGATGGCGTGGTGCGCCAGGCGGGATCGGGCACATGGAAATCGATGGCGGCCAGGCAGCGTTCCAGCTGTTCCGGCGCAAGCAGGCCGCGCACCGCCAGCACGGCCTCGTTGAGCGCCATCGGCGCGCCGATCTGCCAGTCCCACCAGTTGTTGTAGGCATGCCGGCCGGCGGTGTAGCGGTGCTTGCTCATCCAGTCCAGCCCGTCCACCACGGCAGCGCCCAGCGCGGCATTGCCGTGCAGCGCAGACTTGGGCGAGGCATACACGGCGGCCATGGCGGCCAGACGCCGGTAGGCGCTGGTGACGTGGGCGGACACGGTGGTGGAGGCCAGGTCGGGCCAGAGCGCGGCGCGTTCCGGCGCGGTCTGCATGGACGACCAGTAGCGCTGCGCGTTGGCGTCGTCGAGCTGGAGTTGGGCGGCGATCTGCTGGTCGGCGGTATCGGCCGCAGCGCCGCCGGCCGCGCGCAGCAGCCACTTGGCGCGCATGTCGTCGAAGTCATCGGCCAGCGCCGGCGTCACCGGCTGGCAAGCGTGCAGCACAGCGGCCAGCAGCAGGCTGCGCCGCCAGGCCGGGCGAAACGGTGGTAAACGATGCCGCATCAAGCTCTCCTCAAGATTATCGGTTCGAGCCTATGATAACGTTAACCTAGCCGTCGCGCCACATTTGGCTACACCCGCTGGCAGTCCTGCGCTTCCCCGGTGCTCACTTCGAAGGCGTGCAGCTGTTCTATCATCGCCGCCGGCGTGAGCAGCACTTCGGGCAGGTAGCGGCCTGCGGCCGCCGGAGCGCCGCTGTCCAGTCCCAGCAGGCGTTCCAGTCCCAACGCCACGCCCAGCGCGGTCAGCGGCGCCGCCCATGTCCTCGTCGTCCAGCACTGCACCTATGCCGACGGTGTCGAGCGCGGCGAATTCATTGGCGACATGCAGCACCGGGAAGACGGCGGCATAGCTTGCAAGCGCATGCCGCCTTGCCTGACGCTTACGCCGGCTGCTGGCGCTGCCTGCGCGGGGAACGCATGGCCAGCAGGCCCACGGCCATCAGCAGCGCCGTGCCGGGCAAGGGGATGGCGTTGATGGCGAAGGATTGCAGCGGCGAATCGTCCAGCTGCGCCGGGCTGTAGAAGGCGTCATTGCTCCAGTCGAACAGGCCGTTGCCGGCCGAGGTGTCCAGCGTCAGCGTGGCGCCCAGGTCCAGCAGCGTGAGGTAGAAGCCGGCGTCCTGCTCGCCAGGAACCGCCGGATTGGTGTTGGCCAGGAATACCCACGATTCCGGCTGTGCGTTCTCCAGGTTCCACACCTTGTCGATGGTGGTGGTCTGCGCCAGGTCCACCAGCGTGCCGGTGATTTGCGTGATGCGGTATGGCGAGGCGCCGTCGTAGTAGAACTGGCCGCTGAACTGGCCGTCGCGCCAGGTGGCGTCGAGCTGGTACCAGCCCATGTGCGCAGCCAGGGCCGATGGCGAGAACAGGCTGAGCGCGAGTGCGCCCAGTGCGCAGAGTGCATAGAACTTTTTCATTTGGTTTCCTTGTTATGGCACGAGCAGTTCGTCGATATTGGCCAGGCTCTGGCCGGTGGATTCGAAGCGCAGCGTGTTGTTGCTGCCGGCGGCCAGGTTGACGGTGGCGGTCATGGTGGTCCAGGCGGTCCAGCCGCCGGTGATCTTGAAGGTGATGGGCTGCGGCACGCCGTTCACTTTCAGCACCCCGGTGCGCGGCGTCGGATTGCCGTTGGCGTAGCGGATGGTGATGGTCTTGGCGCCGCCCGCGCCGCCGTTGATGCGGCCGAATTCCGCGCTGCCGCCGCTGGACGGGAAGGACAGGAAACCGGTGTGGCGGTATCCCGCGCGGTCGGTTTTCGCAGCCGTTCCGCCGCCCACGATGGCCGTTTCCGCCTGCACCGTGCCGCTGCCGTCGTACGGGATGTGCACCGGGTCCTGCGGGAAGGACGTGGCGCCATGGCCCAGGTAGAAGCTGGGGTGCGGCGGCTGGTTGTAGCCGGCGTTCTGTCCCGCCACCTGGGTGCGGTACTGCGGGTTGTGCATCAGGGTGTTGATGCGCGTGGCGGTGGGAATGGTGGTGCTGTAGACCTGCAGCTCGGTATTGGCGGCGTTGCGCCAGACGACTTCCTCGCGCCAGTCGCCGAACAGGTCGGCCGTGAGCACCGGCGTGGCCTTGGTGCCGTTGTTGGAGGCGGCGCCGTTGAGGGCCGCGTCCACGATCTTGCTGCCGGTGCGGGTGACCGGGTCGAACTTGTCGATCGAGGTGCTGCCCATCGGTTCGCGCAGCAGGTCGCCGTCCCACCAGGCCGCGA
>NZ_BAAKJE010000273.1:0-401 GCF_059704565.1 Massilia sp. NBRC 108631 | reverse complement strand
GGTGGTCAGGCCGTTGGCGATCAGGTTGGTGCTCAGCGCGCCGATCTGGCCGCTGGTCAGCGCGGCGACCTGGTTGGTGGTCAGGCCGGCGAACTGGCTGGTGCTCAGGCCGGCGATGGCGCTGGTCTTCAGCGCCACGAAGTCCACCGTTTCCATGGCGGCCAGGTCGACCGTTTCCATGGCGCCCAGCTGGGCCGAGGTCAGCGACGCGGCTTGCGCGGTGGTCAGCGCGATCACTTGCGAGGAGGTCAGGCCGGCGATCTGGGCCGAGCTCAGGGCGGCGATGGTGGCCGTCTTCAGGGCGGCGAAGTCCACCGTTTCCATGGCGGCCAGGTTGGCGGTCGACAGGGCGGCGATCTGGCGCGAGGTCAGGCCGGCCACCTGGGTGCTGCTCAGCGCGA